>CAMLLJ010000024.1 GCA_946480845.1 uncultured Gemmatimonadota bacterium | reverse complement strand
GCGCTCCGCCGCGCCGGCTGGGGCGGCATTCTCACCGCCCTCGGCACGCTCGGGTACTACGCGGCGTACGCCTGGCTCATCTGGCGGACCCTCGCCGGCCAGTTCACCATCGGCGACCTCACCTTCCTGGCCGGCTCGTTCCGCCGCCTCCGCACCCTGCTCGAGGGCCTGCTCACCGGCTTCTCCCAGACGGCGGGCCAGGCGCTCTACCTCGACGACCTCTTCTCGTTCTTCGAGATCGTCCCCGAGATCAGCTCGCCGAAGGACCCGAAGCCGTTCCCGGTGCCGATCCGCCAGGGATTCGTCTTCGAGGACGTGGGCTTCATCTATCCCGGCGCCGAGCGCTGGGCCGTGCGGCACCTGAACTTCACGCTGCACGCCGGCGAGGTCCTGGCGCTCGTCGGCGAGAACGGCGCCGGCAAGACCACGCTGGTCAAGCTGCTCGCCCGGCTCTACGACCCCGACGAGGGCCGCATCCTGCTCGACGGCCACGACCTCCGCGAGTACGACCTCGACGAGCTCCGCGCCAACCTCGGCGTCATCTTCCAGGACTTCGTCCGCTACCACCTGACCGCGGCCGAGAACATCGCCGTGGGCCGGATCGAGGCCCGCGACGATCGGGCCCGCATCGAGCAGGCCGCCGAGCGGAGCCTGGCCAACGAGGTGATCGAGCGGCTGCCGGCGGGCTACGACCAGGTGATCGGCAAGCGCTTCCGCACCGGCGTCGAGCTGTCGGGAGGCGAATGGCAGAAGGTCGCCATCGCGCGGGCCTACATGCGCGACGCCCAGCTCCTGATCCTCGACGAGCCGACCGCGGCGCTCGACGCGCGTTCCGAGTTCCAGGTCTTCCAGCGCTTCAAGGAGCTGAGCGAGGGGAAGACCGCGGTGCTCATCTCGCACCGCTTCTCCAGCGTGCGCATGGCGGACCGCATCCTGGTCCTGGCCGACGGGCAGGTCGAAGCGATGGGCACCCACGAGGAGCTGCTGGCCCAGCGAGGACGCTACGCCGAGCTGTTCGAGCTGCAGGCGGCGGGCTACCGCTAGGGCTCAGCCCGCCTTCGGCACCACCGTGATGTCCCCGCTCGTCTCCAGCACCGCGTAGTCGAGGTCCGCGAGCGAGCGCAGCCCCTCCTGCTGCCGCGCGGCGTGGAGGATGTCCTCCTCATCCACCCGCTCGCGGTCGAGCCGGTCCGCGATCGGCTTCCCGCCCTCGAGGATCACCAGCGGCATCCCCTGGAGGACGTGCTCGACGCGCGGCCACCGCTGCTTCACGTGCGAGAGCAGGATGTCGGTGCCCACCAGCGCGATGACGACGAGGAAGGCGTTGGTGAGCGAGTCGTCGCCGTCGAGGAGCGCCTGCTGGATCGACTCGCTGATGATGAGCGTGAGGACGAGATCGAAGGTGGTGACCTGGGAGAGGGAGCGCTTGCCGGCGATGCGGAAGATGAGCAGCAGCAGGAGATAGACGACGACGCCACGCAGGATCGCGTCCATGGTGCCTCCGGATGGTCAGGGGAAGACGAACTGGCCCAGCTGGACGGTGCCGCGGGGGAGCACGCCTGCGCTGGCGCGGTGCATTCCTGCCCGGTCATGCTGGACGGAAAAGGTGACCAGGACCGGGCGGCCGCCATCGGCCACGGCGAACTGGTACATGAGGAGCGCGGGCGTCACCGATACCTCCACCGGCTCGGGCTGGATGCTGGTGATCTCGAGCTCGTCCGCGTAGCCCCGGTCGAGCCAGAGCCGCACGCGGCCGTCGGCGCCGGCCAGGCCCGGGGCGAGGGTGAACTCCAGGCGAGCCGGCGCATGCCGGCGCACCAGGCGGTCGTAGCGCACGTGCACCGTCCCCTCGGCGCTGGTTTGCTCGGCCCCGGCGAGCGCCCCCTTGCCGAACCCGCCCAGCAGTGCCGCGACGGCGACCAGCGCGAGGAGTGCCCAGCCGATTCGCTGGGCCCGCCAGTCACGCCGCTGGAACGACTCGCTCTCGTCGATCTCGAGCGCCTTCTTCGCGGCAGTCATGCCATCTCCGCTATTGCACGGTGGCCCGCACCCAGTCCCAGCCTTCGATCCCGGCCTCGCTGACCGCCTTGACCGCGACCACGGTGCCCGGCCCGGCACCGGGCAGCTCGGCCCGGGGCCCGGTCACCGTAACACGCTCCCGGCCAGGATCGGACGCCGGGCCCCAGGTCACCACGTAGCCCGTCACGCCGCGCTCCGCTGCCGGCTGCCAGGTGGCCGTCACGCCGCGACCAGCGGTGGCGAGCGCCAGCCCGCCGAGGCGTGATGGAGAAGATGCCATCGCCATGATCGATGCGACGGTGGCGCGGCTCACCTCGGCGATCAGGTGCTGGCTCACCGTCTCGAGCACGTCGTGGGACTGGTGATAGTGCGGGTTCCCGAGGATCGGGTAGGAGCCGATGCCGCCGACGATGTCGCCGTAGCGCTCGTAGTAGGCATGGGCATCGGTGTTCTTGTAGTAGCGCGCGTCGTAGGTGACCAGGTCCGTGAACAGGAAGGCGGCGGCGTGCTGCAGGTCGCGCAGGCCGTCGTTCGAGTAACGGATGGTATTGTCGGTCCGCTCGTCGTTGGCGAAGCCGACCATGTCGTTGTTGAGCGCGCCGACGATGCGCTTGCCGCTGGCCACGGCCCGGCGCACGAACTCCCGGCTGCCGAGCAGGCCTGCCTCCTCCCCGGTGAAAAACGCGAACTCGATCGTCGCCGCCTGCGGCCGGGCGGCCAGCACGCGTGCCGCCTCGAGCAAGGCCGAGGTTCCCGAGGTGTTGTCGTCCGACCCCGGGCCATCCTCCACCGAGTCGAAATGGCTGCTCACCACGTACACCAGCGCGGTGTCCCGGGTGCCGCCAAGGCGCGCGACGACGTTGGCGCTGCGCACGCCCGGCCGCGGCTCGAACCACTGCAGCTCGGGCTCGTACCCGAACTCGCGGAGCCGTGCGGCGAGGTACTCGATCGCCTTTGCGTTCCCGGGCTGGGTGATGAACTTCGAGTCGAAGGCGAAGAGATCGCGGCCGTACCCGTAGATCCGGGAGACGGACACGGCGTCCACCGCCTCGCGCACCCGGGCCTCGTGGGGCGCGAACGTCGCCTTGCCGCGCGCGCGCAGGTCGCGCTCGGCCGCCAGCTCGGCGCCGATGCGTGCCCGGAGCTCGGGCAGCGTCACCTGCCGCGAGAGATCGGTGACGTACACCGAGCGCTCCGGCGAGATGGTGTTGCCGTCCCGCTCGGCGACGACGAGCACCTTCGTCCCGTCCGGGCTCACGGCCCATTCGTACTCCGCCGACACGGTGCGCACCGTGTTGTTGTGGAAGAGCCGGGTGCGTTCGCCGGACTCCACGTCGTACAGGTACGACCGGCGGTGCCGTGCCTCGCCGATCACACCGAGCAGGCGGCGGGCATCGAGGAAGCGAGGGAAGATGTCATGCTGGACCTCGTGGGTGAGCCGGCGCATGCCGCTGCCGTCGGCCGCCGCCACGTAAAGCTCCCAGTTCTCCCGCGGCATCTGCTGCCAGGCCACGCGCGAGCCGTCCGGCGCGAGGGCCGGGTTGTCGAGCGGGCGCGCGGTCCGGAGCACGGTCACCGGCGCCGCACCGGGCGTGAGGCGCAGCGTGGTGAGCACGTTGGCGCCGCTGTCGCGCTGCACGAAGGTGATCGTGGTGCCGTCCGCCGATGCGGCGTAGCTGCGCGCCGGAAAGCTGCGGCTGGTGCCGTCGGAGAGGTCGCGCACCGTGACCGCGGAGGATTCGATGAGCACCAGGTGGCGGCCGCCCGGCGCGGCGAAGAGCCCGGTGCGTAGCCCGGCGGCGTCCACCACCGGGGTCGGCGCGCCCGAACGTCCGAGCGCATAGACGTTGGTGCGTCCCGGCTGGGCCAGGGGCCCGCCCACGAGGTAGAGCGTGGCACCGTCCGCGGCCCACGCGAGCGCCTGCCGCGCGAGCCCGGGCGCCGTGATCTCGCGCTCGCGGCCGGTGCGCAGGTCGCGGACCCGGACCGCCGCGGTCTCGCTCTCGAGCCGCGCCAGCTCCCCACGCGCGCGGCGGAAGGCATCCACGTCCCGCGCGGCCTGGGCCGAATCGGCCTGCGCGCGCGCCCGCGCCATCGCGGCGGTCTCGGTCACCGTGAGGTACGCGGCCTCCGTTCCTGACGGCGAGAACACGAGACCTCGGCCCGCGATCGCCACCTGCCTGCGGTTCCCGTGCATGTCAATCAGCACCGTCTTCGCGGCCGGGCCGGTGCCGGTCGCGAAGGCGGCGAAGCGGCCGTCAGGGCTCCAGCGCACCTCGCGGCCGTCGGCGGCGAGCGAGTCAGTGTGGTACAGCTCGCCCGTGAGCAGCGCCACGGGCGCGAGCGCGCGGGCTCCGCCCGCCGAAGCGAGCAGCGCGTCCAGACGCTCGAGGGCGGCGGGGTATCCTCCGACCGCCCAGAGATCGGTCACCGAATCAAGGGCAGCGGAGACCCGATCGGCTGCGGGCCCGGCCTGTGCCTGCGCGGCGGCGGGAATCGAGGCGAGAGAGAGGATGAGGGCGGCGGCGATCGTCGGGACTGGAGTGCGGAACATCGGTTCCCCTGGACGTGAGAAGCGCTGCTGCAACCTACGGGCTCGCCGCGAGCACGCCAAGCAGGTCGCGGTCCAGCCGGTGGCCGCCGTCGAACCGGTGCAGCGTTGCGTCCACGCCGTCGTGCACCAGCCGCTCATGCTGCCGCTGCATCAGGTCGAACGGGATGACCGGGTCTCGGGTACCGCCTACCAGGTGCACCGGCACGCCGACCGGCGGCCGCCGCGTGCCGTCGCCCAGATCGAAGGCCAGCTCGCCGGCCCATGCGATCAGCTGCGTCGGTGTACGGCTGCTGCGGGAGATCCACCGGCTGGCGGTGGAGACACCCTGCGAGAAGCCCAGCACGCGCAGGCGTGCATCCGGGGCCACGCGTGCCAGCAGGTCGCTGGTGAGCGCCTCGAGATAGGCGACGTAATCCTCGATTTCCGCCAGCCGGTCGGCGCGCGTCATCCACGACGCCCCGATGGGCGTTGTCTTTCCGTGCCGGCGGCCCGGCTCCCCGATGTAGAACCGGCTGAGCCCCTCGGGCGCCACCACCAGCCGGTCGGGCGCGGAGATCCGGGTGAATCCGAGCAGGAAGTCGGCCGCGAGCTGGCCGTACCCGTGACAGGCGATCCACAGGTCGCGAACCGCCGGACCCGGCTCGCCGAGGGTGAAGTAGCGCGCGCTCCGCGTGGTGATGAAGCGATGCTCGCTCACGGAAGCTCCGGAAGTTCGGGACGTCAGCGCAGGAACGCGGCGGCGTTGCCTCCGTCCACCGTAATGACGCAGCCCGTCGTGGCGGGCGCGGCGGCCAGCCAGCCGAACGCCGCGGCCACGTCCTCCACCGTGGTCTCGCGCTGGAGGAGGTTCTGCCTGAAGTAGTCATCAGGCGAGATGCCGCGGGCACGCGCGCGGGCCTCCAGCACGCCGCCCCCGAAGAGCCCGGTGCGCACCCGGTCGGCATTCACCGCGTTGGACCGGATTCCGTGCGCGCCCAGGTCCACCGCGCACTGGCGCATGAGCGCCAGCACCCCGGCCTTGGCGATCGCGTACGGCCCGAACTCCGGGCCCGGGTTGACGGCGCTCTTCGACGCATTGAAGAGCAGGCATCCGCCGGTGCCCTGCGCCAGCAGCACCTGCGTCACGGCGCGGGCCATCCGCTGGTGCCCGAGCAGGTTCACCTCGAGCGAGGCGGCGAGCCGCGCCTCTCCCTCCCCGGTGTGCAGGAGCCCGCTCGGCGCGGTGCCGGCATTGGACACGAGGATGTCCACGCCGCCGAACGCACGCACCGCGGCGGCCACCGCCGCTTCGACCGACTCGGGCGACGTCACGTCGCACGCCGCCGAGCCGACGCGCGGGCCGGCCTCCCGCGCGAGCGACTCGCGCGCGGCGTCGAGCGCCGGCGACGGGAGGTCGGTGAGCATCACGTGCGCGCCGAGCGCGAGCAGGTGGCCCGCGGTGGCAAGGCCAAGGCCGCCGGCGCCGCCGGTGACCAGCGCCACCTGTCCCGCGAGCGGTCCGGGCCTGCCTCCGGCGGCGAGCTTGGCCTGCTCCAGGCTCCAGTACTCGATCTCGAACAGGTCGCGCTCTCCCACGGGGTGGTAACGTCCGGCTGCTTCCGCCTCCTGGACCACGCGAGCCGAGCGGGCGCAGATGTCGCCGGCGATCCGTGCGTCCGCGATGGTGCGGCCGAGTGCGAGCGCGCCGAGCCCCGGGACGAGGACGACGCGCGGCATCGGATCGAGTGGCACGAGCGTCCGGCCGAGCGCGGCAGCGCCGCGCGCGTAGTAGCCGCGATACCACGATGCATGCGCGGCCACCGCGGCGTCGGCGGAGGCGCGGAGCGCGTCGATTCCGGCGTCCGCACCAACGGTGAGCCACATCGGCCGGGGCCGCGTGCGGATCACGTGGTCGGGCGTGACCGGCCCCCGCGCGGTGAGCTCCGGGCCGTCGGGCCGCCGGGCGAGCGCCAGGATGTCGTCGTCGTCCCGCCACTCCCCGATCAGGCGGAGGCCGCCCGCGGCGCGAGCGAAGGCGCCGCGAACGACCGGCGCGAGGAGCACTTGCAGGCGCCGGCGCTCGTCATCGCCGGGCACCTCGCGGGGTGCCCCGCGTTGCGAGGCGTGAGGCACGAGCGCCGGCCGCCGCTCGCGCCGCCACTCCTCCGCCCGGTGCACGCCGGCGATCATCCGCTCGTACGCTTCCCGCGCCGTGCCGCCCCAGGTGAAGATCCCGTGCTGCTCGAGGATGAGCCCGTGCGCTTCACCCAGCTCGCCCTCCACCGCGGCGACCGCGCGCGCGAGCGCGAAGCCGGGCATCACGTACGGCACGAACACGAAGTCGCGGCCCCAGACCTCGGCGGCGATGGCCCGCGCGTCGGGCTGGTCCTGGATCGTGAGCACCGCATCGGCGTGGGTGTGATCGACGAACTTGCCCGGAAGGATCGCGTGCAGCAGGGCCTCGACCGAGGGCGTAGGGCTCGACGGGTCGAGCATCTGCCCGCGCAGTCCGGCCACCATCTCGTCGTCGCTCATCGCGTCGCGCGCGCAGAAGCGCAGCAGCGGTGCAAGGCGGCACGCCGGGAAGCCGCGCGGCTCGATGCCGGCGAGGTCCCAGCCGCTGCCCTTCACGTACAGCACCTCGACGTCGTCACCGGTGAGGTCGCGGGCCGTGGTCTTGACCGAGGTGTTGCCGCCGCCGTGCAGTACCAGCGCCGGGTCGCGCCCGAGGAGGCGGGAGGTGTAGATCCGCAGGGCAAGGTCCTCGCCCCACTCGCTGCCGTAGGCGGCGAGGTGTGCGGCAGCGTCGGAGTCGGCGTAGCGCGAGATCATGACATGGGCGCGCTCAGGGCGCCGCGAACTCCCCGATGAACCCGATCTCGGGCACCAGCCGCTGGCCGAACTTCGCCTCCACCTCTGCCTGGGCGAGCGCGATGAGCGCCCGCACATCGGCGGCGGTGGCGCCGCCCAGGTTGACGATGATGTTGGCGTGGAGGTGGGAGATCTGGGCCCCGCCGATGCGCCGGCCCTTGAGGCCGCACTGGTCCACCAGCCGCCCCGCGCCGACCCCTTCGATCTTGCGGAAGATCGACCCGGCGCTCGGGTGCACCTGCAGCCACGGGTGCCGCGCGCCGCGCCAGCTCAGGTTTTCCTGGTGGATCCGGAAGAGCGTCTCGGGCTCGCCCGGCTCGAGCCGGAAGGTGGTCGAGAGCACGTAGTCGGCGCGGTGGTGGAAGATGCTGTCGTCGTAGCCGAACTGCACGTACGCGCCATCCACCGTGCGCCGCTCGCCCTCGGCCGAGAGGATCTCGCACGACTCGAACACCTCGGCGATGAACATGGTGCGCTCCCGCGCCGGCGCAGGCGAGAGGAAATGCAGGTTCTGCCAGACGGCGCCGCCCACGGTGCTGGGAATCCCGATATAGTGCTCGAGCCCCGACCAGCCGAGCCGCGCCGACTCGAGCACCAGGTCCTGCATGACGGCGCCGCTCTCGGCGTGGAGGAGGCCGGGGGCCGTCCAGGCGCGCGCCGTTGCGGCGTTCCGGATCACCAGGCCGCGGAATCCGCCGTCGCCGACCAGGATGTTGGCCCCCAGGCCGAGGACGAAGTACGGCATCTCCGCCTCGCGCGCGGCGAGGATGGCGGCGGCGAGGTCGTCGGCGCTGGTGGCGGTGTAGAGCAGGTCGGCGGGCCCGCCGATCCGGAACGTCGTATGCGGCGCGAGCGGAGCAGCGCGCTCCAGGCGCGAGCGGTCGAGTCCCTTCACGTGCCGGGCTGGGAACGCGGGTCGGACAATGGCAGTTCCTGGCTGAAGTTTCCTTCGTTCTTCACGGCCGGTTCATGCGCGCTGCGCGAGATTCCGCGCATGACGACAGACCTGGCTCACCTCGCGCACGACCGGCGCGTCCGCGCCGCCCTTCCCGGCCTCTGCCTCGCCGTGCTGACCGTGCTCTTCGGCTTCGGCCTCGGCATCGTCTTCGGGCTGAACGAGGACCTCATCCGCGACCGGCAGCGCGCCGCCGCCACTGCCGTCCTGGCCACCGCCTATCAGGGCGACGCCGCGAAGGCCCAGCCGGTGCTCGACAAGTCCTGGGCGTACATGCAGCGCGCGCACCTGCACGCGGGCAGTCTCGGCACGTCGGCCGTGGTGCTGTCCGGCCTGGTGCTCCTGCTCGGCGTCTCCGCCGGCCTCACCCGCGTCATTACCCTCGCCCTCGGGCTCGGCGGCCTGGGCTATTCCGTCTTCTGGCTCCTGGCCGGCTTCCGGGCGCCCGGCATGGGCGGCACCGGCGCGGCCAAGGAATCGCTCAAGTGGCTGGCGATGCCGTCATCCGGGATGCTCGTCGCGGCGACGGCACTGGTGGCGGTGCTCTGCCTGACGACGCTGGTCCGCCGGCGCGCCCCGGACGGGGCCGCTGGTCACCTCGGCGGCCTGATCCGCACCAGCTCGCCGGCGTCCTCGTCGGTCACCACGTAGACCAGGCCGTCGGGACCCTGCTGCACGTCGCGCACGCGCCGGCCGCCGCGCACCAGGTAGCGCTCCTCGGATACCACCTTCCCGTCCCGCATGACGAGCCGCACCAGCGCGCCCGGCGACATCGACCCGATCAGGATGCTCCCCTTCCAGCCCGGGAACGCGTCGCCGGTGTAGAAGGTCATTCCCGACGGCGCGATCACCGGGTCCCAGTAGTAGACCGGCTGCTCCATCCCCTCCTTTGCCGTGCCCTCGCCGATGCGGATCCCTGAATAATCCACGCCGTAGGTGATCACCGGCCAGCCGTAGTTGCGCCCGGCTTCCGGGTGGTTCAGCTCGTCGCCGCCGCGGGCGCCGTGCTCCACGGTCCACAGGGTGCCCGAGGGGTCGAGTGCCGCGGCCTGCGCGTTCCGGTGGCCGTACGACCAGATCTCGGGCTTCGCCCCCTGGCGGCCGACGAACGGGTTGTCCGCCGGCACCGTCCCATCCTGGTTCACCCGCATGACCTTGCCGATGCCGGTCGAGAGGTCCTGTACCAGCGGGCGCTGGTTCTGCCGGTCGCCCTGGGTGATGAACAGCGTCCCGTCCGGGCGGAAGACGATGCGCGAGCCGTAGTGCCCGCCGCTCCGCACCTTCGGCTCCTGCCGGTAGATCACCTGCACGTCTTCGAGCCCGGTGCGGGTGAGCCGCCCGCGCGCCACCGCGGTGCCGGCGGTGCCGTCGTCGCCGGCTTCGGCGAAGGAGAGGAAGACCAGCCGGTTCCGCGTGAAGTCGGGGTGCAGGGTCACGTCGAGGAGGCCACCCTGCCCCCTCGCCGCCACCTCGGGAACGCCGGTGAGCGGCGCCGACAGCGACCCGTCCGCCTCGACGATGCGCAGGCGGCCCGGCCGCTCGGTGACCAGGAAGCGGTTGTCCGGCAGGAAGGCGAAGCCCCACGGGTGCTCGAGGCCGCGCGCGACGACCTCGGTGACGATTGCGCCGTCGGTCGGGGCCGGCGTCGGCGAGCGCGCCGCGGTGGCTTCCGCCTGGCCGATGGCTCCGCCGGGCGTGCACGCGGCCACGGCGGCGGCGAGCGCGAGAATCGGGACAAGCCTCATCGAGGGCTCCTGGGTGGGCGTCTGGCTTGAATCTATCCTCGTCCTCCTGCCTCAGCGCGCCGTCCGCAGCGCGTTGAGGATCACGGCCAGGTCGATCCCCTCCTGGAGCAGCGCCCCCGCCGCCGGCGAGATCCCGCCGGCGGCGGCGACCACCATCGCAGCGCCGCTCAGCCCGAGCCCCACGCCGATGCTCTGCCGGGTGACGTGCATCGTGCGCCGGCTGATGTCGAGCGCGCGCGGGAGCAGCGCCAGGTCGTCGCGCAGCAGCACCGCGTCCGCCGCCTCGGCCGTAATGCCGCCGCCGTGCTCGGCCAGCGCCACGCCCACCGTCGCGGCGCCCATCGCGGGCGCGTCGTTGGTGCCGTCACCCACCATGAGCACCCGGTGGCCCGCGTCCACCAGCCCGCGCACCACCGCCACCTTGTCCTCGGCGAGCAGGTCGCCGCGCGCATCGGCGATGCCGGCCTGGCGGGAGATGGCCGTCACGTTCTCCTGGTCGTCGCCGGAGAGTACCATGAAGCTGGTGAGCCCCTGCGCCCGCAGCCGGCCGAGCGCCTCCGTGAGGTCGGGGCGCGGCTGGTCGGCGAACTCGATGACCGCGGCGGCGGCTCCGCCCACGGCGACCGAGGCCTGGAGTCCCGCCTCCCCGCCGGCGCCGTCCAGCGCGCCGAAACCCGCGGACGACCCCGGCAGGTCGCCGGTCACGTAGGACCGGCTCCCCACCATGACCGGCGTGCCCTCCACGACCCCGCGGATCCCCCGGCCCGGCGCTTCGGTCACGCGCTCCGGCACCGGCAGAGACCCGCCGCCAGCGAGCGCCGCCTCCACGATGCTCCGGCCCAGCAGGTGCGAGGATGCCTGCTCCACCGCGGCGGCCTGGCGCAGCACGTCGGCGGCATCGAAGCCGGGTGCGGCGCGGACGCCGGATACCGAGGGACGGCCCATGGTGAGCGTTCCCGTCTTGTCCAGCACCACGTAGTCCACCGTGCCGAGGCGCTCGAGCGCGGCCCCGGTGCGGACGATGATGCCGTCGCGCGCAGCGCGGTTGACGCCGCCGATGATCGCTACCGGCGCGGCCAGGAGCAGGGGGCAGGGCGTGGCCACGACCAGCACCGACAGGACCCGCGCGGGATCGCGTGTGGCCAGCCAGGTGACGGCGCAGAGCGCGAGCGTCGCCGGGGTGAACCAGGCCGCGTAGCGGTCCGCCACCCGCTGGATCGGCGCCTTGCTCGCCTGCGCCGAGCGCACCAGCTCGACGATACGCGCGTACTGGCTCTCCCGCGCCGGCGCCGTCGCCCGGATCGTCAGCGGGCCCTCCTGGTTGCTGCTGCCGCTCATGAGCTTTGCGCCCGGGCCGGCCCGGACCGGCACCGGCTCGCCGGTGAGGCTCGCAGTGTCCACGTGCGAGTCCCCCCTCAGCACCACGCCGTCGCACGGCACCAGCTCGCCCGGGCGGACCAGCAGCTCGTCGCCCACGGCGATGTCGTCCACGGCGATGTCCTCGATCGCCCCGGCCCGGAGCCGGTGGGCGAGCCGCGGCGCCAGCGCCTCCAGGTGGCGCACCGCGGCCGACGCGCGGCCCGCGGCGAACTCCTCGAGCGCTTCCCCGCCCGACTGCATCAGCACGATCACCAGTCCCGCCACCGGATACTGCAGCACGAGCGCGCCGAGAATCGAGAGCGATGCGACGATGTCCGCCGCGAACTGCCCCCGCAGGATCCCCGCCCCGGTCCGCAGCACGATCGGCAGGCCGGTGACGGCGAGGCCCGCCATCCAGATCGCGGTGCCCGTGGTCTCGATTCCCCGCCAGCGGATCACCGCTCCCGTGACGAGCAAAGCGAGCGCCGCGGCAGGCAGCAGGTACCTTGTTCCCGTCTTCATGAATTCCTCAGACTTCGGCGCATACCTTCCGCGCGTCAACGAAGCCGTCCGATTCCGACCTGCGAGGTCCAACGTGGAGCACCCGTCGATCCCGTCCGATGCCGGCCGCCGCCGGTTCCTTCGCCAGAGCGCGCTCGCGGCCGTGGCCGTGCCGGCCGCCGGCCTCCTCGCGTCCTGCAAGGACTCGGCACCGGCCGCGGCCGACGCGCTCGCGTCGGCCGCCGGCGGCCCCACCCACGATGCCGCCCACGCCGCGCCGGCCACGGCGCCCGCGCCGAAGCCGTCGCCCCGCGAAGCGGCCGAGGCGATGGATGCGATGCATGAGAAGGGCGTCAAGGCGTTCCCGGCGAAGACCGAGGGCAAGGGCAACCAGCTCATGGCGCCGCGCCTCGAGCGCGGGGTCAAGTGCTACGACCTCACCGCCCGCGAGATCCAGTGGGAAGTGGAGCCGGGCCGCAAGGTGAAGGCCTGGGCCTACAACGAGCAGGTGCCCGGCCCGCAGATCCGCGTCCGCGAGGGCGACCGCGTCCGCATCACCCTGCGGAACGAGCTGCCCGAGTCCACCGCGATCCATTTCCACGGGCTCGAAGTGCCGATGGACCAGGACGGCGTGCCCTTCATCACCCAGCCGCCGATCAAGCCCGGCACCAGCTACACCTACGAGTTCACGGTGCCCAACGCCGGCTCGCACATGTACCACTCGCACCACAACGCCGCCAAGCAGGTCCTGTTGGGCCTCCTCGGCGCGTTCATCGTGGAGCCGAAGCAGCCCAAGGCGATCGAGCGGGCCGACCTGGACCACGTCATGATCCTGAACGACGGGCCGCACGGCTATACGCTGAACGGCAAGGGCTTCCCCGCCACCGAGCCGGTCGTGGCGGCGAAGGGCCAGCGGCTCCGCATCCGCTACATGAACGAGGGGCTCATGATCCATCCCATGCACCTGCACGGGATGCACATGACGGTCATCGCCAAGGACGGCTGGGACGTGCCGGTGCCCTGGAAGTGCGACACCCTCAACATCGCGCCGGGCGAGCGGTGGGACGTGATCGTGGAGTGCACCAACCCGGGCACCTGGGCCTTCCACTGCCACATCCTCTCCCACGCGGAGTCGGATCACGGGATGTTCGGCATGGTGACGGTGCTCATCGTGAAGTAGCCCGGCGGGTCGCGCCGTACGGGCGCACCCGCCGCCAGGCGTGGGCGGCGAAGGTCGCCGCCCCCGCCGCCTCGGCGGCACGGCCGAGCAGGGGCACGATGGCCGGCGCGGCGAGCGCCTGCCCCGCTCCGGCGAGCAGCACGCCGGCATTGAGCAGCGCGAACGCGGCGCCGGCCCCCAGGCCGGCGCCGCGTCCGGTTCCGTCCAAGCGCGCCGGCAGGATCCAGTACGCCACGCCGAAGCCCAGGTTCACGATCCAGCCGAGCAGCAGCAGCTCGACGTGCAGGGGGCGGAGGCGCGCCACGAACCCCGGCGGCGCCGGCATGCCCCGCGCCGCGAGGAGGAGCGCACCCAGCGCGAATCCCGCGACCAGGCAGACCAGCGCCGTCCGCACCATCCAGACGCTGAGCTTCGGCATCAGCGGTCGCCGGCGCGCTCGCGCACCCGGGGCCAGAGCAGCAGCGCGAAGCAGCACGCCGCCGCGAGCTGCAGCAGCGCCGAGAGGGGGAGGAGGCCGCGGAGCCCGGTGGCGGGGTCGAGCATCGCCGCCGGCTCCGCGGCCAGCCGCATGAGCAGGCCGCCGTTGAGCAGGACGTAGCCGGCCCAGCCGAGCCAGGCGGGCGGTGCGGGTTGCGAGCGGTCGGTGCGCGGGAAGAGCCAGAAGGCGACGCCCATGATGAGCTGGGTCACCCAGCCCACGGTGAGCAGGTGCACATAGGCGGGCCACGCGGCGGCGAGCAGCGGCAACGCTTCCCGGGCGGCGCGCGCCTGCATCGCGACGCCCAGCAGGAGTCCCGTGACGAAGCACACCAGCGCCGTCCTGATCAGCCACCGCGTGAGCGGCGGCATCAGCGCGCGCCGCCGGCCACCCTACGCGCCCTCGCCGCCGTTCCGCAGGCTGAAGCCGACGCCGCGCACCGTGGCGACAATGTGCCGCCCCGTCGCCGCCTGCAGCTTCCGCCGCAGGTTGCCTACGTGCACGTCCACGACGTTGCTCTCCGGGTCGAAGTGCATGTCCCAGACTTTCTCGAGCAGGGTGGTGCGGCGCACCACTTCCTCGGGATGGAGGAGGAAGTACTCGAGGAGCTGGAACTCCTTGGGCGTGAGGTCGAGCGGCTTGCCGTCCACCGACGCCACGTGGCGCAGGCGGTCGAGCGTCACCGGCCCGTAGGCGAGCGTGTCGAGGCGCTCGGCGCCGCCGCGCCGGTGCAGCGCGCGGATCCGGGCCAGCAGCTCGTCGAAGCGGAATGGCTTCGCCAGGTAGTCGTCGGCGCCGGCGTCGAGCCCGCGCACCACGTCCTCGGTGGCGTCGCGGGAGGTGAGCATGAGGATCGGAGTCGTCCGGCCCTCGCGGCGCAGCTCGGTGGCCACCTGGAACCCGTTCTTCTTGGGCAGCACGACATCGAGCAGGATGATGTCGTAGTCGTACACGTGGGCGAGCATCGTGGCCTCGTCGCCGTCCGGCGCGACGTCCACGACGTGCCCCTCCTCCTTCAGCCCCTGCTCGATGAACCCGGCGACCTTCCGGTCGTCCTCCACGACGAGAATCTTCATGCTGCAATCCTAAGGAAGGCCGGTGAACCCGGCGGGAACGGCCCGTGAAGACATCTTCATGATCCGCCGGCCGGCAGCTCGAGCAGGAAGCCCCCGCCCTCGCGCTTCGTGAGCGCCCGCAGCTCCCCGCCCAGCAGCCGCGCCAGGCGCCGGGAGAGCGGCAGGCCGAGCCCCGCGCCCCGGCTCTCCTCGCCCGCCTTGGTGACGTAGATATCGAATACGTGCTCCAGCTCGCTCTCGGGAACGCCCGGACCCGAGTCCACGACATGGAAGGCGACCCGCCCGTTCCGGTTGGCGATCCGGACCCGCACCGGCGTCGCCTCCGGGGTGTGCCGGATGGCGTTGCCGAGCAGGTTCACCAGGATCTGCTCGAGGCGGTTGGCGTCGGTCTGGCAGGTGCTCACCGCCGGCGCGATCTCGACCTCGAGCGCCACCGACCGCGCCTGCGCCGCCGGCGTCACCCGGCCGATCGCGCGCCGGGTGACCGATGTCGGGTCCACCTCGCGGATCGCCGGCCGGAGCCGGTCCTCGTCCAGCCGGCTCAGGTCGAGGAGGTCGTTGATCAGCCCCACCGCCTGCTCGGCCGATTCCAGCACCTCGAAGGCCGCGCGCGGCACCTCGTCCGGTTCCTTCCGCCGCACCAGCATCTCCGCCCAGCCGTAGGTCGCGGCCAGCGCGTTGCGCAGCTCGTGGTTCACCATCGCGAAGAACCGCTCGCGCGAGCGGTGCAGCTGCTGCACTTCCTCGAGCAGGCGGGCACTCTCCTCGTGCAGGCGGGCGTTCTCCACCGCGGCCGCCGTCTGCGCCGCCAGCAGGCGCGCCACGCGCTCGTCGTCCTCGGTGAACTCCGCGGCGCCGATCTTCTCGGTGAGGTAGAGGTCGCCGAAGTTGCCGCGCCGCCCCACGATGGGCACGCCGAGGAAGGAGCGCATCGGCGGGTGGCCGGGGGGAAACCCGTAGGAGTCTGGGTGCTTGGTCAGGTCGGGGAGGCGGATGACCTGGGCTTCGCGGATCACCAGGCCGAGGATCCCGTGCCCGCGCGGGGGCGGGCCGATCGCCTCGCGCTCGGCCTCGCTCAGGCCGAAGGTGGTGAAGCTCTCCAGCAGCCGCCCGTCGGGGCCGAGCACGCCGATGGCGGCGTACTTCGCGCCGATCAGCTTCGCGGCCACCTCGACGACCCGCTGGAGCACACCCTCGAGCGACAGCTCGGTGGTGAGCAGCGTGCCGACCCCGACGAGCTGCTCCAGCCGCTCGCGCGGGCTCGGGACCGTGGACGCAACGCCCTCGCTCATGGGACCTTTCGCCGCGGTTTAATCATTCCTTCATGGTAAACCCGGTAGCCTCCTTCCGTCACCACAGGACGGGCGGATGCAGCTGGAACACATCGTGGTCGCGACCGACGAAACCGACGCCGGCAGGAGTGCCGCGCGCATGGGCCTCGACCTGGCCCATCGCGCGGCCGCGCGGCTCACCTTCCTGACGGTCATCCCCGCGGAGCCCACCCCGGCGCTGGTCGGGGCCGGCGCCGGGTCGGGCGCCGCACGGCGCAACGAGCTGGTCATCACCGCATGCGACCGCCTGGCCGCCTGGCTCGAATCCGAGCTGGTCAAGGAACCGGCGGTCCCTACCCCGGACATCGGGGCGGCGTTCGGGATTCCCGGGATCGAGATCTGCCGTTTCGCCGAGGACCGGCGGGCCGACCTCCTCATCCTCGGCCGCAAGCCGCGCACCCGCGCCGCGCGGCTCCTGCTCGGCGACACGGCCGACGCCGTGGCCCGCCGGAGCCTGGTCCCCAGTCTCTACGTCCCGCCCGGCGCCGGCCCGATCCGCCGGATGCTGGTGGCGCTCGACGGCAGCGAGCGGGGCATGATCGTCTTCCGCCGCGCCTGCCTCGTCGCCGCCGCCATCGGCGCCAAGCTGAGCATCGTCACCGTCGAGCCCGCCTACGCCAACGAGCCGGAAAGCCTTGCCACCGCGCTGCCGACCACCCGCTCGCAGTCCCTCATGGACCGGGTGACGGCACAGGCGGCCGCCGACCAGCTCGCCTGTCTCGACGGGAGCGCCGGGAACGGCACCGGCGCGGGCCTGGTCACGATCCGCCGGGGCGACGTCGTGGCCCAGGTGCTCGCCGCCATCGAGACGTCGGGCGCCGACGTGCTCGCCGTCGGCTATCACCGGGGCGGGCCCCCCGGAAGCCTCGAGGGCGGGAGCATCGCGCGCCGGCTCGCCCACCAGGCGCCGTGCGCCTTCCTCGCCGTACCGCTCTGACACCATGGCCACAGGAATCTCTCGACCCACAGGAGTGAACGTGACGCGCACCAACATCAGGAGCATCGCCGCCGCCCTCGTCCTCGCCGGCCTCGCCGCCTGCGGCGGGGAGAAGCCCGAGGCCGGGGACAACGACGACCACGACCGGGCGCCCGCCACGAGCGACGCGGCGCCGGGCGCGCCTGCCCCGACCGGCAAGGTGATCGAGATCAAGGCGATCACCGACGATCAGGGCAACCGCTTCGAGCCGTCCGACATCGAGGCGAACCCGGGCGACGTGCTCCGCATCGTGCTGGTGAGCGGCGTGCACAACATCAACTTCCTGCCCGACAGCAATCCGGGGAAGAGCGGCCTGCCGGGACCCAGCGACCTCCTCCAGCTCCCGGGGCAGACGCTCGACGTGCCGGTCGACTTTGCCCCGGGCCACTACTACTTCCAGTGCGATCCGCACGCCGCGCTCGGCATGGTCGGCACGCTGGAAGTCGAGGACGACTGATGCGCACCAGCGAACCCATACCTGACGGAGCCACGACCATGTCCCGCGCCCGGATCACCCTCACCGCCCTCGCCACCGCGATGGCCCTCACCGCCTGCGGCGACCGGATGCCGGAGGCCCCGGGCCAGCGCCCGATGGCCACCGGCGACGTGCAGAGTGCCGCGCTCGCCAGCTACGTGAAGCCCGGCGACTTCGACGACTATTACCTCTTCTACTCGGGCGGCCACTCGGGCCAGGTCTTCGTGGCGGGTGTCCCCTCCATGCGGCACATCGCCACCATCCCCGTCTTCGCCCCGTATCCGGGCACCGGCTACGGCTTCGACGAGGAGACCCGCCACATGCTCGGCGAGTACACCTGGGGCGACGTGCACCACCCCGCCCTCTCCAAGACCGCCGGCGACTACGACGGCCGCTGGCTCTTCGTGAACGACAACGGCAACAACCGGATCGCGCGCATCGACCTGCGCGACCTCAAAACCCGCCAGATCCTCGGCCCCATCCCCAACACGATGGGGAACCACGGCTCGTCCATGGTCACCGACAACACCGAGTACGCCCTGGTCGCCACCCGCTTCTCGGTGCCGATGGGCGCGCAGTACGTGCCGCTCGAGGACTACGCCACGCACTACAAGGGCGCGGTCACCGGCATCCGGGTGGACTCGGCGACCGGCACCATGGCCGTGGGCTGGCAGGTCATGACGCCGCCCTTCAACTGGGACCTCGGCGCCACGGGCAAGGGCCCCTCGAACGACTGGGCCTTCTGGACCTCGTACAACAGCGA
>CAMLLJ010000023.1 GCA_946480845.1 uncultured Gemmatimonadota bacterium | reverse complement strand
AGGTTTTGCAGACCTCTGCCTTACCACTGGGCTACGGCGCCCGAAGGGCCGAAAGATAACCGGCCCCGCCCCTACCCGCCCAGCGTCCCCATGTCGATCACGAACCGGTACCGCACGTCCGACCGCACCATCCGGTCGTACGCCGTGTTGATCGCCGACATCGGGATCAGCTCGATGTCGGCCACGATCCCGTGCTCGCCGCAGAAGTCGAGCATCTCCTGCGTCTCCGGCAGCCCGCCGATCAGCGATCCGGCCAGCCGCCGCCGCTTGAAGATCAGGTTGAACACCCCCGGCGACGGGTGCGGCCGCTCCGGCGCGCCCACCAGGCAGAGCGTCCCGTCCCGCCGGAGCAGCTCCAGATAGGCGTCGAGGTCGTGCGGCGCGGCGACGGTGTCGAGGATGAAATCCAGCTTCCCGGTCTGCTGCATCATCGCCGCCCGGTCGCTCGAGACCACCGTCTCGGTCGCCCCCAGCCGCTTCGCGTCGGCCGCCTTCCCCGGTGAGGTGGTGAACAGCACGACCTCCGCCCCCATCGCGCGCGCGAGCTTCACGCCCATGTGGCCAAGGCCGCCCAGGCCCACGACCCCGACGCAGTTGCCGGGTCCGGCGCCCCATTCCCGCAGCGGCGAGTACGTCGTGATCCCGGCGCAGAGGAGCGGCGCCGACGCGGCGAGGTCGAGCGACGCCGGCATCCGCAGCACGAACGCCTCGTCCACCACGATGTGGCTGGAGTAGCCGCCGTACGTCATGCCGCCCAGGTGCCGGTCAGGGCTGTTATAGGTGCCGACGATCCCGCTCTCGCAGTACTGCTCGAGCCCCTCGCCGCACGACGCGCAGGTCCGGCAGGAATCCACCAGGCAGCCGACGCCGGCCAGGTCGCCGGGCTTGAAGCCCTTCACCTTGCCGCCCACGGCACTCACCCGGCCCACGATCTCGTGCCCGGGCACCACGGGGTAGCTGGTGCCGGGCCACTCGCTGCGCACGGTATGCACGTCCGAATGGCAGACCCCGCAGAAGGCGATGTCGATCCGGACGTCGGTCGGGCCCGGCTCGCGCCGCTCGATGCGGGCCGGGGCCAGCGGGGTGGTTGCGCTCTGGGCGGCGTATGCCGATGCCTGTGTCACCTGTGCTCCTGCTGCTGGGGATGCCCTGCCGGAAGGCTCCGGCGCGCGGGGAGTGGAGTATCGTAGTCTCGCGCACGGAATTCGGCGAACATCGGGGACCGGGGGAATCCCCGGCCTGGCTCCCGCCGTATGGCCCTTGTTCGCCAACCACTTCCCGGAGACGGTTCCATGTCCCTCGTCCTGTCGCTCACCCTCGCCGCGGCCGCGGTCCAGTCGCCGGCTTCGGCCCAGTCGTCCGCCGCGGCGGCCGCGCCTGCCGACACCATCCGCATCGAGGTCGGCTCGCCCCTGGTCAACGGCCGCGTCTACAAGCCCCACCGCGCTCGCGTGCGAGTCCATCTCGGCTCCACCGACACGCCGCCCACCAACGAGTGGACCAACGAGCTCACCCTGGGCGACTCGGCCGGGCGGCCCATCATGCGCTGGGTCACGCTGGGCCAGTTCGACTCGACCACGGGGAAGGCCGGCTTCGACCTGCGGCAGACCTTCGACCTGGAGACGCTCGCGCCCTACGGGTACCTGCTCACCACCCGGAACGGCGCCCACGTCAGCCTCGCGATGGACGGGAAGCGGATGTACGGCACCCGGAAGCTCCCGAAGGACAGCGTGGCGCAGCAGGTGGACCAGGCGGTGCCCCGCATGGGCTTCATCGCGTCCGCGTCCGACCTGGTGCCGCTCGCCGTCGGGCTGGCGCCCGGGAAGGTGTTCGTCGCACCGGTCTGGGGACCCAACATGCCGCGGGCGGAGTCGCGGATCTTCACCATCGTCGGGAAGGTGCCCACGATGGTCGAGGGGAAGGAATGGCAGGCGTGGAAGGTCGAGGAGCGCCGGGAATCGGACCGGACGCTCCTCGCCAACTGGTACCTCGTCGAGGACTCGCCCTACATGGTGGCGGGCGAGGCGTTCCTGCCCAACGGGCAGGTGCAGAAGATGACGGAGATCGCGCTGCCGTGACGGGTGCCTAGCGCACCCGCCACTCCCGCGCCACGGTGCCGCAGCGCATCTGCTGGCCCTCGCGCACCGCCTGCTCGCGCGAGACCTTCTCCGGGTCTTCGCTCGCCGCGTAGGCCAGCATCGCCGCGAGCGTCGCGTTGTTCTTCAAGTCCGGCAGCACGACCTTGTCGTAGGTGTCGAGCGTGGTGTGCCAGGTGTACTGCCGGTACTCGTCGTAGGGCGACTGGAGCCGGAACCCCGGCGCGCCCCGGCAGAGAAACGAGTAGTGGTCGCTGCCGGTGTTCTCCAGCTCCCCCGGCACCGCGAGGCGCAGGTGCTTCGTGATGTCGAGCGGGACGACCGACAGCCAGCGCGCCAGGTTGCCGGCGCCCTTCATGAAGCCGTACGGCTGCACCACCTCGATCCGCCAGGTGCCGTTGTCCTGGTTGAAGCTCGCCTGCATCCCTTCCAGCACCTCCGGGTGGTCCTCGGCGAAGGCGCCCGAGCCGATCAGTCCCATCTCCTCCGCGCCCCAGTGGCCCACCAGGATGGTGCGCTTCGGGTTCGGGTACGCCGCCTTCAGGATGCGCATTGCCTCGAGCATCATGATCGTGCCGGTGCCGTTGTCCATCGCACCGCTGGCCCCGTGCCAGGAATCGAGGTGGGCGCCCAGCAGGACGTACTCATCGGGCTTCTCGCTGCCCTTGATCTCCGCCACCACGTTGAACTGCGGGACCGTGCCCAGCTCGCGGCTCTCCGCCGCGATGCGGAGCCGCGGGCCCTGGTTGTTGGCGGCGAGCCGCGCGAGCAGGCCGTAGTCCTCGCAGGAGAGGTCCACCGCCACCGCGTTCCGGGTCGGCGCCGAGAAGACGCGCGTGGCGCCCCAGCCGCCGGACCAGTTGCTCGAGATGATCCCGGCGACTCCAGCCGAGTCGAGCGTCGCGACCATGTCCGGCGCCGAATCGCCGCGGAACAGCGTGATCCTGCGGCCCCACTCGGTGCGCTGCACCCGGCGCATCGAGTCCACCCAGGCCACCGTCTCGGGCGTGGCGTTCTTCTCCAGCTCCTGCCTGGCGCGGCACATCATCTCGGGCGGGCTCACCAGCACGTACTTGCCCCGGGCCGACGCGATCCAGCGGTCGAACGCCTCCCGGCTCGAGCCCTCGACCAGCACCACCGGCGCCTCGACCGGCCGCCGGGTGCCGGCACTCCACGCCATCAGGTGCGCGTTGAGCGTCCGCGCGTGCGGGGCGATGAGGTCAGCATGGACCGGGCCCTGCCGCCAGCCCTTCCAGGTGCCGTAGCGCTCCTTCCGCGCCGTGACGCCCCACTTCGCGTAGGTCTGCATCAGCCAGTCCGTCGCCGCGTCGAACCCGGGCGAGCCCGCCAGTCGGGAGCCGATC
This sequence comes from uncultured Gemmatimonadota bacterium, assembly GCA_946480845.1. Next base: position 15,259 of record CAMLLJ010000023.1, on the reverse strand, counting down.
GAATCCATCAGCACCTGGGCCAGCGCGCCCGCCTGCGAGTTCTTCATCCCCTCGTCCCACATGCGGCGGATGACGGGGTCCTCGTTGCGGAAGGTCTGCGCGCCGAGCGAGCCGGCGCCGCCGAGGGTCAGGAGAGCGATCAGGAAGAGTCGGGAGCGCATGAGACCTCGAATCATGTTGGAGAAGTGCCGTCCCAGTATCGTACCGCCGCCGCCGCGAGGATGCCGGCCAGCTCGACCACCGACTGCATGTCCACCCATTCCTCCGCCGCGTGCGCGCCGGCGCCGGCCGGCCCGATCACCACCGACTCGATGCCGGCGGACGCGATGAGCGCCGCATCCATCCAGAAGCTGACGCCGGTGGTGGCGGGCGGGTTGCCCAGCCGCTCCGCTGCCGCCGTGCGTACGGCATGCACGATCCGGGCATCCGGCGCGACCTCGAACGGCTCGCGCGCCAGCAGCAGGCGGTGGCTGATCTTCAGCTCGGGATCGGCCGCACGCAGCGCGGCGATCAGCTCGCCGATCTCGAGCATCACCTGCTCCGCCGTTTCCCCCGGGATGGTCCGCCTCTCGATCTCGAGCCGGCAGCGCGCCGCGTAGGTGCTGGCGCCGGTGCCGCCCTCGAGCACCGCGGCATGCAGCGACGGCGGCCCGAGCAGGGGGTGCGGCGCGGAGGCACGGAGGCGCTGCTCGAGGCCGTCGAGCGCCGCGAGGAAGCGTCCCATGCGCATGTTCGCGTCCACGCCGAGCGCGAAGCGGCTGCCATGGGCCGCGCGGCCTTCGGTGACCACCTCGACCCAGCAGAATCCCTTGTGCGCCACACAGAGATCCAGCTCGCTCGGCTCGGTCACGATCGCGGCGTCGGTGCGCACGCGCCGGAGCACGTCGCGGATACCCAGGCTCTCGGTCTCCTCGTCCGCGACGGCGCAGACGACGAGGTCGCCGGCGATCGGCGTGCCTGCGTCCTTGAGCGCCTTCACGGCGCCCAGGCAGGCGGCGAGGCCGCACTTCATGTCGTACGCGCCCCGGCCGTGGAGCCGTCCCGCGCGCATGGTGCCGCTGAACGGCTCGGCCATGCCCTCGATGCCGACGGTGTCCATGTGCGCGTAGAGCATGAGCGAGCGGCCGCCGCGGGTGCCCGGCAGGCGGCCGGTGACGCTGACCCGGCCCGGCGCCGGCTCGTGCCTGGTGACCTCGCAGCCGAGCGCGCCGAGCGCCGACGCGACGTACTCGGCGATCTCGCGCTCATCGGTGGTGCCGCCCGAGAACGCCGGATTGATCGAGTTGATGCGCACCAGGTCGGCGAGTGTCGTGGTGACGTAGGCGGCATCGGGCTCGTGCACGTTAGATTCGCTCATGCCCCTGCACTGGAAGCTCGCTCGCGCCCTCGCCGGCGGCGCGCTCTGTGCTGCCTGCGCGGCGCCGGCCCCGGTGCCGGCGCCCGCCCCCGTCGAAGTGCCCGCCGAGGTGCCCGCACCCACGCGCGATCCCTGCCTCGCGGGCGACGGCTACCGCGACACGCTGGTGATGGCGCTCGATCAGCCCGTGACACGCGATGCGGCGCCGGTGCCTGCCAATCTCGCCGAGCGATTCGCCTTTCGCCAGCGATACGAGACGCTGGTGCGGCTCGACTGCACCGGTGCGCTGCAGCCCGGGCTCGCCGAACGGTGGAGCGGCGATTCGGGCGGCACCATCTGGACCTTCGAGCTGGGCGAGCATCAGTTCGACGGCGGTGCGCCGGTCACCGCGGAGCGCATCATCGAAAGCTGGATCCGCGACGGGCTCGCGACTCGCCGGCCTGCGATCGTCTCCGTGGCGGCCCCGGGCCCGCACACGCTCATCGTGACGCTTGGCCGCCCGGCGCCCGAGGGTCCGGCGATCCTCGCCGACGCAGGCCTCGCCGTGGCCGGTCCGCAGGGAGCGGACGGATGGCGCGAGAGCACCCGCAGCGCGACGCCGGCACTGGAGCTGACCCAGGGCGCGGACCTCCGCGACCTGCTCCGGGCAGCCGACGTGGCCGTGACGCGCGATCCCGACGCCATCGCCTACGCGCAGGGCCTCGCAGAGTTTCGCGTCATACCGCTCCCGTGGGACCTGCGCTACTGGCTCGTTTCCGCCCCGCCCTTTCCGTACGCGGTGGCTTCCGACAGCGCGGCCCGCCTGGCCCTCGCCTCGGAAGTGGTGAGCGGGTCCGCCCGCCCCGCGGACCCCGGCCCCCGTATCCACGCCTGCCTGACCCTCATCGACCGGCCGCGGGCGCTCCGGCGACGGGTCGTCCATATGGAGGGCGACCGCACCGGCCGCGAGCTGGCCGAGCGCATGGTGGCGCTCGCCGGGCCGGAGTTCACGCTCGCCGCGATGAGCGCCGCCGGGATCGGCCGCTCGCTCCTGAACGATCCGGAAGCGGCCTACCTGCTCCCCTTCCCGATCCTGCGCGAGACGAGCTGCCCGCAAGGCATCGCGCTGCCCGACTACTTCAGGCTTGAGCCGCTGGTGGATACGCGCCCCCACCTGATCCTCCGGAAGGGCGCCGCACGCGTGACGCTCGACGCCGACGGCACGGCGCGCCTCCTGCCGCGCGGCACGCCGTGAGCTTCCGGCAGCGGCTCTTCGCCGCGTTCCTGCTGGCGGTACTGGTGCCGCTCGCGGTCCTGGCCTGGGGGGTGCGCCGGCAGATGGACGCACGACTCTCTGTCGAGGAAGGCGAGCGCCTGGCCGGCCTCGTGGGCTCGATCCGGGACGAGCTCGGCGCGCGGCGCGACGAGGTCACCGTGGCCCTGCGCGATATCGGTGCGGAGCTGGCAGCGAGCACGCGGTTCCGGCTGGCGATCGCGGGCACCGAAACCGAGCGCCGGTGGCTGCTCGACGAAACCGGCTCCGCGATGCGTGCGCGCGGCCTCGATGTCCTGCTGCTCGTGGACAGCGCGGGACGCATCCTCAGCTCCGGCCATTTCCGGAACGAGTACGGGCGCCTGGTGCCCGGGCTGCGCGAGCGCCTAGCCGCCGCGGGCGACAGCGCGGCGCTGGTGCGCACGCGCACACCGGAGGGAAGCGTGCTCGCGCTCGCGCGGCAGGAGCCATTCCGGGCGGCCGGGAGGGAGTTCGCGGTGATCGGAGGTGTGGCGGTGGACTCCGCCTTCGTTGCGCGGCTGGCGCGCGATCCCGGGCTCGGCGTCACCCTCGCGGGACCCGGCGTCGCGGCCGGTCCGTCGCGGGGCGACGTGGTCGCCGAGCTCGCGGTTCCCTACGTCGAGGCCGGCTCACCGGCCGCCGCCGAGTCGGCGCGCTTCATGGTCCGCCGCACCGGCTCCGCGCTCGCCGAGCTGCGCCGCGACGTGACCCGCTGGCTCCTCGCCGCCGCCGCCGTCACCCTGGTGCTCGCGCTCGGCCTCTCCGCCTGGCTCGCCTCGCGGGTGAGCCGGCCGCTCCGCGAGCTCGCCGCGCGCACCGAGGCGATCAATCTCGACGCCCTCGACCAGGACTTCGCCAGCGACCGCACCGACGAGATCGGCACGCTCTCGCGCCTGCTCGGCGCGATGACCGCGCGGCTCCGGGCCGGCACCGTGCGGCTGCGCGACGCCGAGCGCCGGGCGGTGGTGGGGGACATGTCGCGCCAGGTGACGCACGACATCAAGAACGGCCTGGCCCCGATCCGTCACGTCCTCAGGCACCTCACCGAAGTCTCGGACCGCGAACCGGAGAAACTCGCGAGCGTCTTCGCCGAGCGGCGCGGCACCCTCGAATCGAGCGTGGGCTACCTGGAGACGCTGGCCCGGAACTACGGCAAGCTCTCGCCGGAGCCGGCGCGCGCGTCGGCCGACCTCAATGCGCTGGTGCGCGACGTCATGGGCTCGGTGCCGCCGGGCGGTGCGCAGCTGCGCCTCGAGCTCGACGAGTCGGTCCCGCCGCTCGCCGCCGACCCGCTCGCGCTCCGGCGCATCCTCGAGAACCTGGTTGGCAATGCGGTGGACAGTCTCGACGGCCGTGCCGGCACCGTCACCGTCGCAACGAAGTCCGCGGCTGGCGGGCGCATCCTGCTCGAGGTCGCGGACACGGGTAGCGGCATGACGCGCGAACAGCTCGACCGCGCCTTCGACGACTTCCACACCACCAAGCCGGGCGGCACGGGCCTCGGCCTCTCGGTGGTGCGCCGGCTGGTGGCCGACATCGGCGGCTCCCTCCGCGTGACCACCGAGCCGGGCGCGGGCACCCGCTTCATCATCGAGCTGGGAGGGGCCGCATGACCCGCGTGCTGATCGTGGACGACGTCGCGGCGCTGGCCGAGCAGTACGCCTACGACCTCCGGCGAGTCGGCGGCTACGAGACGGCCGTGGCCGCTGGGGGCGCCGAGGCGCTCGACCTGCTGGCGCGCGAGGCGATCGACTGCTTGGTGCTCGACCTCGAGATGCCTGGCGTGGACGGCTTCGAGGTGCTCCGGGCGCTCGCGAAGCGGGGCATCGAGACGCCGGTCATCGTGTACACCGGCACCGGCAACTTCGACCGCTGCATCCAGGCCGTCCGCCTCGGCGCCGCCGGCTTCGTGGACAAGGCCGAGCCGATCGAGCGGATCGTGCAGGAGATCGCGTCCGCCGTCGAGCGGCACCGGCTTCGCCTCGAGGTCTCCACACTGCAGCGCCGGCTCGGCGAGACCTCGATCGTGGGAACGAGCCCCGCCGTCGTGAAGCTCCGTGAGCTGATCAGCCGGCTGGCGCCGGTGCCGAGCCCGGTGCTGGTGCTGGGCGAGAGCGGCTCGGGCAAGGAGCTGGTCGCGCGGGACCTGCACCGGCTGGGCGCGGCACCGGCCGGGCCGTTCATCGCCATCAACTGCGCCGCCCTGCCCGAGCACCTGGTGGAGAGCGAGTTGTTCGGCCATGAGCGCGGTGCGTTCACCGGCGCGGTGGCCGCGCGGCAGGGCGCATTCGAGGCCGCGTCCGGCGGCACCCTTTTCCTCGACGAGATCGGCGAGCTGCCGCTCGCGGCGCAGGCCAAGCTGCTGCGCGTGCTCGAGGAGTGGACGCTCACCCGGGTGGGGAGCACGAAGCCCGTCAAGGTCGAGGGCCGCGTCGTCGCCGCAACCAACCGGAACCTCGAGGAGGAGGTACAGGCAGGGCGGTTCCGCGAGGACCTCTACCACCGGCTCAGCGTGCACGTCGTCGCGGTCCCCCCGCTCCGCGACCGGCGCTCCGACATCCCGGCGCTCGCGGCGCGGTTCCTTGCGGCCACCTGCGCCCGCTTCGGCGTGCTGCCCAAGCGCCTCTCGGGTGACGCGCTCGACCTCCTCATGGCGTATGAGTGGCGGCGCAACAACGTGCGCGAGCTGCGCAACGCGATCGAGCGGATGATCGTCGCCGCGGACGGTGAGATGATCCGTCCCGAGCACGTGCCCGCCGGGATCCGCGGCGAAGCGCCCGCCGGGGCGGGGCCGGCGGCGGAGACCTGGCAGGAGCAGAGAACGGAAGCGGAGCGGCGGATCATCATCGCGGCGCTCGAGCGGAACGAATGGCACATCACGCGCACCGCGGAGGCGCTCGGGCTCGCGGACCACGCCAGCCTGCTCAAGATCATGCGCCGCCTGGGCGTGGCGCGCGAGTGAGCGTGTCCGCCGGGACACGAGGCCCTGCGCGCCCCCGTGTCCGGCCGGACACGGAGCGGCCCCGCCCAACCTGAGGCCTCAGGCGCAACTCTTTTCATCACAGTCACTTGACGCTCACGCGCGCGGCGCCCTCGGGGTGGCCGCGCGCTTGCCTTTACCCCGGGTGCCCGAAGTCAGTCCACCGGCGCCGCGCGCGCCCCACCCGAGGAGTCGGCCATGTCATCGTTCCGCATTCCAGTGCTGGTGCTCATCTCGATCACCGCCGCAGGCGCATCGGCCTGCGGCAGCGATGAGCCGAAGTCCACCACCACCACGTCCGCCGGCGCGGCCACCCCGCGCCCGACCGACAGCGCGGCGGTCAAGCCGGCCACGACGGTCACGGCCGTGGCGGTGGCGGTGTCCGATCGCTACGAGGATGGCGAGTCGGCGTACCGCGAGGGCCGCTACGATGACGCGGCCGCGATCTTCACCGCGTACACCTCGCGCCGCCCCGACAACGCCTTCGGCCACTACATGCTGGGCCTCTCCTCGTGGAAGGCCGGCAGCCTGGTGGACGCGGTGCAGTCGTTCGACCGCGCGCTCGAGCTCGACTCGACGCACGTGAAGAGCCTGCTCAACTCGAGCCGCGTCTATCTCGAGCTGAACGAGCCGGCGCGCGCGCTCGAGCGGATCCAGCGGGCCGTCACGATCGATTCGACCTCGGCCGAGGCGTACCGCCTGCTCGGCCGGGCCTTCCAGGTGCAGGGCGACGCCGACGGCGCCATCGACGCCTACCGGCATGCGCTGGTGCTCGACGAGCGCGACGTGTGGGCCATGAACAACCTGGGCCTGCTCTACATCGACCTGGCCCGCGCCGAGGAGGCGATCGGCCCGCTGGCCCGCGCCGTCGAGCTGCGCGGCAATGCCCCGGTCTTCCGCAACAACCTCGGCATCGCGCTCGAGGGGACCGGCCGGTACGCGCTGGCGCAGGAGGCGTATGAGGGCGTGCTCGCGGTGGACAGCACCTACGGCAAGGCTGCCGTGAGCCTCGACCGTGTCCGCCCGCTGGTGCAGGAGAGCGACAGCGCCAGGTTCGACCTGGGCCAGGCCGCCGCGGAGTTCGCCATGCAGGTCCGCGCCTGGAAGCAGGAATAGCCGTCATCCCGAAGGAGCGCAGCGACTGAGGGATCTGCTTTCCCGGGGTTCGAACCCCGCGTCGAGCAGGTCCCTCAGTCGCTGCGCTGCTTCGGGATGACCCTGCGCGGCCGGCTGAACCACCTCGCTGACGCCAGCCGGTCCCCCACCGCCACCACCACGATCCACACCAGCGCGATCAGGTAGCCCGCGACGACGTCGCTCGGGTAGTGCACGCCGAGGTAGATGCGCGAGATGCCGATCATCAGGACGCACACCGTGGCGCCGGCGACGATCGCGGTGCGCGCCAGGGGGCTCCGCACCCGCTGCACCAGCAGCGCCGCGAAAGTCCCGAAGTAGACGAATGCGAACAGCGCGTGCCCGCTCGGGAAGCTGTACGACGACGGCGCCGGGTGGTCGAAGAAAGGCGCGGGGCGGGTCCGGCCGAAGAGTTGCTTGAGCAGGAAATCGAGCAGCGCCGCCCCCCCGAAGGTGACGGCCAGCAGGATCGCGCCGCGGTGCCAGCGCTTGAGCAGGAAGCCCGCCAGCACCGCGCCGCCGACGATCATGAGCCGCGTCGGCCCGCCGAACTCGCTGGCGAAGCGCATGATCGTGGTCCGGCGGGGCGAAGCGGCCGCGTTCACCGAGCCGCGGACCAGGGCGTCGAAGCGCGCAGTCTCCCCCTCCAGCATCTCGCGCGCCAGCCAGCTGAGCAGCACGAACGCGATGATTGCCGCGACGATGCCGATGACGAGTGTCGCGCCGATGAGGCGCTCGGTCTCGACCATCGTGTCCGTTGCGTCGGTGGTGCGCTCGGTGGTTTCGGTGCGCTTCATCGTAGCGCGGTCCGTGAGCCCCGCAGCAGCGCCCCCAGCTCCAGCGCGTTGGTCGTGCCGTAGTTGGCGTAGCAGTTGTTGAAGATCACGTGCAGCTCCCGCGCCTCGCGCGCGGCGTCGCGCACCCGCTCGGCGAGCCCCGCGAGCTCCTCGCGGGTGTACAGGTAGCGGAACCGCTCGGCGACCGAGGTGCCGGCGCGGTCCCACACGCCCGCCTTCCGCCCGTGGAAGCGCAGCACCGCATGCCGTGGCGCGGTGACGGCGTTGATGCCGGGCACGCTGTGCGCGGTGCCCTGCGGCTCGTCCACCATCACGAAGGGGATGCGGTGCCCGGCGAGGAATTCGAGCGTCCGCGCGCCCACCCGGCCCTCGAGCCAGCTCGGGTGCCGGAACTCGACCGCGATCTCCACCGGCGCGAGCCGGCGCTGGGCATCGAGGATCGCCTCGGCGCTCGCGCGCGTGGCGTGGAACCAGGGCGGATACTGCATGAGCACGGCCCCCAGCCTCCCGGCCGAATGCAGCGGCTCGATCGCGTCGGCGAACCAGCGCCACACGTCGTCCATCACCCCTGCCGGCAGGTCCTTCGGGTAGACGCGCGACTTCGCCTCGACCTCGGGGGGCAGCGTCTCGCGGATCGCCTTCGGGAAGCGGGCCACCTCGGTCGGATGCCCCGTCATCAGCGCGTACGCCTTCACGTCGAAGCGGAAGTCCGGCGGCGTGCGCTCGAGCCAGAGCTCGGCGGAGCGGCGGGAGGGGAGCGCGTAGTAGGCGGAATCGACTTCCACCAGCGGGAAGCGGCTCGCATACCAGCGGAGCCGCTGCTCGGCGGACGTGGCGCCCTCGGGGTAGAAGACGCCGGGCGCGATGAGGGTGGGATCGGTCCAGCCGGCAGTCCCGATGCGCACGGTGGCCGCCCCGAGCGCGATCGGCTCGCCGCCGGCATCCGGCACCGATTCGGCGCGCTCCCGGGCGGCGGGGGCGCCTGGATCGGTGGGGTCGGATGTGGTCATCGCGGGACGGCGGAGCGCTACCGGTCGCTGACGACCACGCTGTCCACGAAGTAGGGGGTGGCGCCGAAGCAGTCGGTGGGCAGGCCGCGGTGCTCCTCGTAGAAGAGGACCACGCGCTTGCCGGAGGCATCGATGAGCTGGCGCGCGACCGCGTCGTCACGCACGCTGAACTCCCAGACCGTGGGCGCCACGCCGGGCACCGAGGTCATCATCAGCTCACCCTCGTACGTCTTGCAGAGCCACCCCCGGCGCGAGAACTTCTGCAGGTAGCCCGCGCGATTGCCCTCCGAGTACGCGTAGCTCAGCATGACCAGCGTGTAGAACGCGACGAAGAGCAGCGGCAGCAGCACCAGCCCCGCCAGGAACGCCTTGAGCTTCCAGCGGCGCTTGCGCGGCGGCGGGGCCGCGGCCTCGGGAGCGGCCGGCGGTGCGGGCTCGCCGGGGGGAACGGCGCCCGGGCCGGACGGGGTATCCATGGCGGGTACGATAACCCTAATCCGGCAGGTGCGCGACGCTCGCGAGCACCCGGTCGGGTGTCACGCCCGTTCCGCCGATCGCCTCCGGCGCGAACTTGCCGGTCGCGACCAGCCAGCCGCGCATCCCCGCGGCCTGCGCGCCGGCCACGTCGGACCAGGGATCGTCGCCCACCATGGCGACGCTGCCCGGCGGCGGCCCGCCGAGCGAATCGAGCGCGGCCTCGAAGAAGGCGGCGCCGGGCTTCCCGGCGATGTCGGCGGTGCGGCCCGTCGCATGCTCGAGGCCGGCCACGTAGGCGCCGCAGTCCATCACCAGGCCGGTTCCGCTCAGCCAGTAGCGGTCGCGCGAGCAGGCCACGAAATCGGCGCCGGCCATCAGGTAGCCGAACGCCTCCTGGAGCAGGGCGTCCGTCCAGGCGGCACCCAGGTCGCCGATGAGGACGGCATCGGGCGCGCCCCGGGGCGGGCGCGCCCTCGCGGTGCCGCCAACGAGCTGGAATCCGCGCAGGTCGGCGTGGGTCGCTTCCGGCACGAACGGTGCTACGGTTCGGTGTCCGCGCTTCCCGAGCAGGGCGGCACCGGCCAGCGGAGCCGTGAGCAGCTCCTCCTCGGCGACATCGAATCCGTAGGCGCGGAGCCGGGCCGCCAGGGCGGCGCGGGGCCGGCTGGTCGTGTTGGAGAGGCAGCGGAAGGGAATGCCCCGCTCCCGGAGCCGGCCCAGCATCGCGACGGCCCCGGGCACGGCGGCATCCCGTACGTAGAGGGTGCCGTCGAGGTCGAAACAGTACGCACCGACATCAGGTGAGGACATGATGGTGAAAGGTATGCAGGCCGCGATGGCGGCGTTCGTGCTGGCACTGCCGGCCCCCACCCCCTCGGCCTACCCGTTCGAGGTGGGCGAAACGCTCCGGTACCAGGCCATGCTGGGCGGGATTCCGGCCGGCGCGGCGACGATGAGCGTCGCGCGGATGGACCGGGACCGCGGCGAGGAGGTCTTCGTCTTCACCGCCGCCGGCGCGTCGCGGTCCGCGATCCTCACGGGCAGCTACACGATGACGTCGTGGGTCGGCGCTGAGCGCTTCACCTCGCGCCGGTTCCAGCGCCGCTCGAGCTTCCGCGGGCGGACCACGAACGAGTCGTTCCGCATCGTCGGCGATTCACTCCGCTACCGGCTCGAGGGCGGCAGCCAGGACTGGGTGGCGCCTGAGGAGCCGCTCGACGAGCTGGCGATGCTCTACCGGATCCGGAGCCTCTCGCTCGAGCCGGGGAGCACCCACGAGCTGGACGGGTATTTCAAGGCGGGATGGAACCCTGTGCGGGTGCGGGTCGTGGGGCGGGAACGGGTGGAGCTGGGGGACGGCGCCACGGTGTCCACCCTCGCGCTGCAGGTGACCGCCGCGGGGGCGATGAGCGAGGTCTGGCTGACCGACGACGCCCGCCGGCTCCCGGCACAGCTCCGGGTACCGCTGCCGGTCGGGCGGGTGACGCTGACGCTCACGGCGGCGCCCTGACCCGGCGGCGCCCTGACCCGGCGCCGCCTCAGAACGCCATCTCGGTCCCCGCTCCCCGCGCCACGGCCGCCTCGAAGACCAGGGCCGCCGCCGCGACGTCCTGCAGCGCGACGCCGGTGCTGTCGAACACCACGATCTCCGACCTGGAGCGCCGGCCCCGCCCCGGATCCAGGATCACCTCGCCCAGCTCGGCGCGCACATCCCCGGCTCGCATCGTCCCCTGCTCGATCGCGTGGTGCAGGTCGCCGATCGCGGCGCACTGCTCGACGCTGTCGGCGATAACGCAGGCCGCGGCCATGAGCGCCGGCTCGATCTCGGACTTCCCCTCGTTGTCCGCGCCGACCGCCGCGACAAAGGCGCCGGGGGCGAGATGCCCGCGGCCGAGGAAGGCCCGCCGCGACGGCGTGCAGGTGACCACGACCTGGCTCGCGCGGGTTGCGCCGGCGAGATCGGCAGCCGCCTCCACCGGGAACCCGAGCCGCTCGCTCGCCGACCGCGCAAAGGCCGCCGCGCGGGCCGCATCGAGGTCGTAGGCGAACGCCTTCCGGATGGGGCGCGCCAGCGCGACGGCCGCCAGCTGGGCCTCCGCCTGCGCGCCGGCGCCCACAACCGCTGCCGTCTCCGCGTCCGCCGGCGCCAGGTGCCGCGCGGCGACGCCGGTGGCGGCGGCGGTCCTGAGCACGGTGATCGCGATGGAATCCATCAGGCACAGCGGCGACCCGGTGACGGCGTCGAACAGCGCCAGCACCCCCTGGATCGTGGGCAGCGAATGGCGGGCGGGGTTCCCGGGAAAATTCGCGTTGAGCTTGGCGGCGAAGTAGAGGCGGCCGGCCGCGCCGGCGGGCATCGCCGCGGCCTTGGCGTGAAAGCCGCCGCCCGGCACGTGCAGGCCCAGGACGCCGGTGTGGACCGGGCTGCCTTCGGCGCGGGCCCGGAATGCCGCCTCCACGGCGGCCATGCACGCCGCCAGGTCGAGCAGTGCCTCGACGTCCCGCCTGGCGAGCAGCCGCACCGGCATGGCCGTCAGTAGCTCCCCAGGTACCGCTCGATCTCCCAGCTGCTCACATGCCGGCCGTACGCTTCCACTTCCTTCCGCTTGGCCTCGAGGAAGCGCTCGGTCAGGTGCTCGCCCAGCGCCTCCCTGATCACGTCGTCCTTCTCGAGCTGCTCGAGCGCCTCGTGCAGGTCGCGCGGCAGCTCGTCGATGCGGTACTTGCGCCGGTCGCGGAAGCTCATGGTGAAGATGTTCCGGTTGACCGGCTCCCGGGCCTGCAGCTTCCGCTCGATGCCGTCGAGCCCCGCCGCCAGCTGGACCGTCAGCGCCAGGTACGGGTTGCACGCCGGGTCCGGCATCCGCAGCTCGCAGCGGGTGCCCAGCCCCCGGCGCTCGGGGATTCGAACCAGCGGCGACCGGTTCCGCATCGACCAGGCGACGTTGATCGGCGCCTCGTACCCCGGCACCAGCCGCTTGTAGGAGTTGACCAGCGGGTTGGTGATGGCGCAGAAGCCGCGCGCGTGCTGGAGCAGGCCCTCGATGTAGCTCAGCGCGATGCCGCTGAGCTGGTGCTCCGCGTTCGCCGCATAGAAGGCGTTCTCCTTCCCGCGGAAGAGCGACTGGTGCGTGTGCATCCCGCTCCCGTTCACCCCTTCCACCGGCTTGGGCATGAACGACGCGGCGTGCCCGTAGCGCGCCGCCACGTTGCGCACCAGGAACTTGAAGGTGGCGAGGTTGTCGGCGGTGGCGAGGGCGTCGGCGTAGCGGAAGTCGATCTCGTGCTGGCCCGGCGCCACCTCGTGGTGCGCGGCCTCGACCTCGAAGCCCATCAGCACCAGCTGCTCGACGATCACCCGGCGCACTTCCTCGCCCTTGTCCACGGGGCCCAGGTCGAAGTAGCTCGCGTTGTCGTGCGTCGTCGTGGTGGCGCGGCCGTCGGCGGCGCGCTCGAAGAGGAAGAACTCCACCTCGCAGCCGGCCATCATCGCGTAGCCCAGCTTCGCGGCGCGGGCGAGCTGCCGCTTGAGCGTGAGCCGCGGGCAGCCGGCGAACGGCTCGTCGTCGGGGGTGTGGATGTCACAGAGCACCCGCGCCACCCGGCCTCCCTCGTCCTCGTACGGCAGGATGCGGAAGGTGGCGAGGTCGGGCCGGAGGAGCATGTCGCTCTCCTCGATCCGCACGAAACCCTCGATCGACGAGCCGTCGAACATGATCTCGCCGTCCAGCGCCTTGGCGAACTGGCTGCGGGGCACCTCGACGTTCTTGTTGACGCCGAGGATGTCGGTGAACTGGAGGCGCAGGAAGTCCACCTCGAAGCGGCGCGCCAGGGCCAGGACGTCAGCCTCGGTGGCGGCGGCGAGATCGGCGGGGAAGTCGTCCAGCGGCGGGCGGGAAGGGGGCATGGTGCCGGAGAAGTTACGCCCCTCCCCTGCGTCCCGCAAAGCCGCGCCCCGGGTTACTTTTCCCCCCGATGACGCCTCCCGCGACGACCCGCCCCTGCCCCGCCTGCGGCACACCCGGCACCGGCAGTTTCTGCAGCACCTGCGGCGCGTCGCTGGGCACGCGGAGCTGCCGCGCCTGCCAGGCGGAGCTGTCGGCGCAGGCGCGCTTCTGCCACCGGTGCGGCGCCGCAGCCCCCGCCGGCGGGCCGGTCCCGGCCGCCGCCGTTCCCGGCGCCCGCTCCGAGAAGACCGCCTGGACCATCGCCGGGCTGCTGGTGCTGGCCCTCTTCGCCATGATCGCGTACAAGGTCGTGAGCGGCCCCGCCGCCGCCCGCGCGCCCGACATGGCCAATGCCGGCAACGCCGCTCCGGGCGGCACGGGCGCCCCGGGCCTCGACCCGGGCGGCCCGCTCGGCACCGGCCCGGCGCCCGACATCAGCGCCCTCTCGCCCGCCGAGCGCTTCATCCGGCTCAACAACCGGATCATGGAAGCCGCCGGGCGCGGGGACAGTGCCACCGTCATCAACTTCACGCCGATGGCGCTCGGCGCCTACGCGCAGCTCGACTCGATCGGCAACGACGAGCGCTACCACGCGGCGGTGCTCAATGCGCAGGTGGGCCGGATCGCGGAAGCGCTCGCGCTCACCGACACCATGCTCGCCGCGACACCGGGGTACCTGCTCGCCTACGTCGTCCGCGGCGACATCGCCCGGTACCAGGACGACGGCGCGCGGCTCCGCCGCGCCTATGCCGATTTCACCGCGGCGTACCCGGCCGAGTCGGCGGCCCGGCGCCCCGAATACGCCGACCACCAGAACGTGCTGGACGAGTTCCGCGGCCGCGCTTCCGCCCCGTGAGCGGCGCACCGGACCAGGCCAGCGCCATGAGCCCGAAGGACAACCCGCGCATGCCCCAGCGAATCCGCGTCGCCCACAGCCCCGATTCCGACGACGCGTTCATGTTCTACGCGCTCGCCGAGGGCAAGATCGACACCGGCGGCCTCGAATACGTGCACGAGCTGTCCGACATCGAGTCGCTCAACCGCCGCGCCATGAACGCCGAGCTCGAGGTCTCCGCGGTCTCGATCCACGCGTACGCGTACATCTGGAAGGACTACGCCCTGCTCAACTCGGGCAGCTCGATGGGCGACGGCTACGGCCCGCGGCTCGTGGCGCGCGGGCCGCGCCCCGCCGATGCGCGCGAGGCGCTGCGCGGGAAGCGGATCGCCGTGCCCGGCCTCCTCACCACGGCCTACCTCGCGCTCCGGCTCTTCCAGCCCGAGTTCGAGGCGGTGGTGCTCCCCTTTGACCGGATCGAGGATGCGGTGCACCAGGGGACGGTGGACGTCGGCCTGCTCATCCACGAGGGCCAGCTCACCTACGCCGACGACGGCCTCCACCTCTGGGAGGACCTGGGCGCCTGGTGGCTCGCGGAGACGGGGCTTCCCCTCCCGCTCGGCGGCAACGTGGTGCGCCGCAACCTGGGCAGCCGCGTCGTCGAGCAGGTGGGCCGCGACCTCCGCGCGAGCATCGTGTACGCCCTCGAGCACCGCGCGCCCGCGCTCGCCCACGCGAAGCAGTTCAACCGCGGCATCGGCGACGAGCGTACCGACACCTTCGTCGGCATGTATGTCAACCAGTGGACGGTGGACTACGGGCCCCGCGGCCGGGAGGCGGTGCAGCTCCTCCTCGACCGCGCCTTCGAGGCGGGGATCATCCCCGCGCGGGTCCCGGTCGAGTTCGTGGGCTGATTATCCTATGACCAGCAGCACCTTGGGGACGGGAGCGCGGCCGTGGCACTGACCGATGGACCGGTGACGATGCTCGTCGTCGATGACGAGGACGGCATCCGCAATGCGCTGAAGAAGTACCTGTCGGGGCGCGGGTACGAGGTGTCGGTCGCGGCCACGGGCGAGGAGGCGCTCGAGGTGCTCCGGCGCCGCAAGATCACCTGCGTGCTGCTCGACGTGAACCTGCCCGGCGCCAGCGGCATCGACCTGGTTCCCCGGATCATCGACACCGAGCCGGACGCGGCGATCCTCATGCTCACCGCGGTGAACGACGCCACGGCCGCGGCGCTCTGCATGCAGCGCGGCGCGCTCGACTACCTCACCAAGCCGATCGACCTCGACGTGCTGAGCCGCGCCATCACCCGCGCGCTCGGCCGCCGCGAGCACCGGATCGAGGACCAGCAGATCAGCCGCTGGCTCAAGGAGGAAGTGGCGGCCCGCGCCGCCGAGGTGCGCGCCGAGCGCGCCAATCTGGAGCGGATCTCGGTGGCGACGC
>CAMLLJ010000022.1 GCA_946480845.1 uncultured Gemmatimonadota bacterium | reverse complement strand
CCCGTGTTCAGCAGCAGCGCACCCGGCGGCGGTCCGGCGCGGCCGGGAGCGGACCGCCCCGCGCCGGCGCGCACCTTCGGCCCCGACGCCGAGAAGGGCGGCGGCCGCAAGAAGGGCAAGAAGCCGCGGCGCGGCTTCGTGGACCAGGACGCGGTGCAGGCCAACATCGCCAAGACGCTCCAGGGGCTGAAGGGCCCCGGCGGGCGGAAGGGCGGGCGCCGCTCCGACGAGCCTTCGTACCGCGACCTCGTCGCCGGCCGCGCGGCCGAGGAGAAGGAGCGCGAGAAGACCCGCATCCGCGTGAACGAGTTCATCTCGGTGAGCGAGCTCGCGGCGGCGATGAAGATGCCGGCCACCGGCATCGTGCAGTTCGCGTTCAAGGAAATGGGCCTGATGGTGACGGTGAACCAGCGGCTCGACTTCGACCAGATCGAGCTGATCGCCTCCGAGTTCGGCTTCGAGGCCGTGCGCGAGGACGAGTACCAGGCCGAGATCGAGACCACCGAGGAGCCGGACACCGCCGAGCAGCTGGTGCACCGGCCGCCGGTCGTGACCATCATGGGCCACGTGGACCACGGCAAGACCTCGCTGCTCGACTACGTGCGCAAGGCCAACATCGTGGCCGGCGAGGCCGGCGGCATCACCCAGCACATCGGCGCCTACCACGTCGAGCTGCCAGGCGATCGCGCGATCACCTTCCTCGACACGCCGGGCCACCAGGCCTTCACCGCCATGCGCGCCCGCGGCGCGCAGGTGACCGACATCGTGGTCCTGGTCGTCGCCGCCGACGACCAGGTGATGCCGCAGACGATCGAGGCGATCAGCCACGCGAAGAACGCCGGCGTGCCGCTGGTGGTCGCCATCAACAAGATCGACCTGCCCTCGGCCAACCCGCAGAAGGTGAAGCAGGACCTGCTGCAGCAGAGCGTGGTGCTGGAGGAGTTCGGCGGCACCGTGCTCAGCGCGGAAATCTCCGCCAAGAAGGGCACCGGCGTGGACCAGCTCCTCGAGCAGGTGCTGCTCCAGGCCGAGATCCTCGACCTCAAGGCCAATCCCGAGGCGCGCATGCACGGGGCGGTGCTCGAGGCGACGCTCGACCCGGGCAAGGGCCCCCTGGCCACCATCCTGGTGCAGAAGGGCACGCTCCGCGTCGGCGACAACTTCATCTGCGGCAAGTTCAGCGGCCGCGTGCGCGCCCTCTTCGACGAGCGCGGCAAGCCGGTCAAGGAAGCGGGCCCGTCGATCCCGGTGCAGATCCTCGGCTTCGAGGGCGTGCCCGCCGCGGGCGACTCGTTCAACGTGGTCACCGACGCCGCCGAGGCGCGCGACATCGCGCAGAAGCGGCAGCGGCTCGAGCGCGAGGCCCAGAACCGCCGCAGCCAGAAGGGCACCAGCCTCGAGGACTTCAGCCGCGCGCTGAAGGAAGGCGAGGTCTCGGCGCTCCGCATCATCATCAAGGCCGACCAGGGCGGCCCCGCCGAGGCGCTGGCCGATGCGCTGGCGCAGCTCGGCACCTCCGAGGTGCGGGTCGACGTGGTCCACCGCGGCGTCGGCGCCATCACCGAGAGCGACGTCCTGCTGGCCAAGGCCTCGGGCGCCATCATCCTCGGCTTCCACGTCCGGCCCGACTCCAACGCCCGCGCCACCGCCGAGCGCGAGCAGGTGGACGTGCGCACCTACCGCATCATCTACGAGGCGGTCGAGGACGTGCGGAAGGCGCTCGAGGGACTGCTCAAGCCCGAGGAGCGCGAGACGGTGCTGGGCGAGGCCGAGGTGCTGCAGCTCTTCAAGGTCAGCAAGGTCGGCACCATCGCCGGCTGCGTGGTCCGGAGCGGCACCATCCAGCGCACGGCGCAGGCGCGCGTGATCCGGGACGGCAGCACCGTCTACACCGGGCCGCTCGCCAGCCTCAAGCGCTTCAAGGACGACGCCAAGGAAGTGCGCGAGGGCCAGGAGTGCGGCATCGCCATCGAGAACTTCAACGACCTCAAGGTCGGGGACCGGATCGAGTCGTTCCGCATGGAGGAGATCAAGCGGACGCTCGGCGTCGCCGCCGAGGGGAAGGGCGCCTGACCGGCGCAGCCGCCGGGAAGGGAGTCATGGTCACCGCCATCGCCACGTGGGAGCTGCACCTCCCGGGGTGCCAGTCGCTCAAGGACAAGCGCGGCGTCATCCGCCCGCTCACCTCGGCGCTCCGCCAGCGGTGCAACGTCTCGGTGGCCGAGACGGCGCATCAGGACCTCTGGCAGCGCGCCGAGATCGCCTGCGCGGCCGTCGGGTCGGAGCCGCGCGTCGTCGAGGAGACGCTGCGCGCCGCCGACCGGATCGTCGAGGAGGCGGACGGCGTGCGCATCATCGACACCGCGAAGGTGTTCCGGTGAAGGGCTCGTCACGGCGCCCCGAGCAGATGGCCGAGACCATCCGCCAGGTCGTGGCCGACGCGCTGGTGCGCGGCGAAGTCCGCGACCCGCGCGTCGGCACGGTCACCGTGACCCGGGTCGACGTCTCGCCCGACCGCTCGCATGCGCGGGTCTACGTCAGCGTGCCCGGCGACGAGGCGGAGCGCACGGCCAGCCGCGACGGCCTCCGGAGCGCCGCCGGGTTCCTGCGGAGCCGCGTGGCGAAGGTGCTCACGTCGCGCTCCGTGCCCGAGCTGCACATCGAGCTGGATCGCGGCCTCGAGCACGCCGCGCGGATCAACGAGCTGCTCGAGGGCATCCGGCGCGAGGAGCAGGACTGACCGGCGGCCTGCTGATCGACAAGCCGGCCGGGCCCACGTCGCACGACGTGGTGCAGCGGGTCCGGCGGGCACTCGGGACGAAGAGCGTGGGGCACACCGGCACCCTCGACCCGTTCGCCACCGGCCTGCTGGTCGTCGTCGTCGGCCCGGCCACGCGGCTCGCCCGGTTCGTCGAGGGCTGCGAGAAGACCTATCTCGCCACTGCGCGGCTCGGCGTCACCACGGCCACGGACGACCTGACCGGCGCCGTCATCGCCACGTCCGATCGCAGCGCGGGAGACGAGGCGGTGGCTGCGGCGCTCGCGGGGTTCCTCGGGCCGCAGCAGCAGCGGGCGCCGGCCTTCTCGGCCAGGCACGTGGACGGTGAGCGCAGTTACCGTCTCGCGCGGCGCGGAGTGGAAGTGGAGCTGCCCGCGAGCGCGGTCACCGTGCATGCGATCGAGCTGGTGGGCCGCGACGGCGACCAGGTGACCTTCCGGGCCACCGTCAGCGCCGGCACCTACATCCGCGCCATCGCGCGCGACCTGGGTGAGCGACTCGGCACCGGTGCACACCTCACTGCGCTCCGGCGCGAGACGATCGGCGAGTTCTCGGTGGCGGACGCCGTAGCGCTCGAGGCGGTCGGACCGGCGACGCCGCTGCTCGCGCCTCGGCAGCTGGTGCCGCGGCTTCGCGCGCACCAGCTCGACGAAGCGGCCGGCCGGGCGGTGCGGCATGGCCGCGCCCTGCCGGCGGCGCCCGGCGAGGCCGGCCTGGTGAGCCTGGTCGAGGGGGATCGCCTGGTGGCGATCGCCGAGGCCGATGCTGGATGGCTCCGGCCCCGGGTGGTGCTCGAAACCGCATGAGCGTCGTCACCGTCGGCTCCTTCGATGGGGTGCATCTCGGGCACCAGGCGGTGCTCGCCGAGATCGCGCGGCGCGCGGCGGCCGCGGGGATGCCCAGCATGCTGGTCACCTTCGAGCCGCACCCGCTCGAGGTGGTGAACCCCCAGGCGGCGCCGCCGCGGCTCACCACGGCGCCCGAGCGGCTCGAGGCGCTGGCGCAGACGCCCGTGGACCACGTCCGCGTGCTGCACTTCGACCGGCGGCTCGCGGCCATGAGCCCGGACGCGTTCGTGCGCGAGGAGCTGCTGCGCGGGGCGGGCATGCGGGAGCTGGTCATCGGGCACGATCACGGCTTCGGCCGGGGCCGGAGCGGGGATGTCGAGACGCTTCGCCGCCTGGGCGCCGAGCTGGACTTCAAGGTGGACGTGGTGCCGCCGGTGGACGTCGGCGAGCAGCACGTGTCCAGCTCGCGGATTCGCCGGGCGGTTGCCGGCGGCGACCTCGGCACCGCGGCACGGCTCCTGGGCCGGCCGTACCGGGTGAGCGGGACCGTCGGACGGGGCGAGCAGCGCGGCCGGCAGCTCGGCGTGCCGACGATCAACCTGGCCGACGTCGCGCCGCGGAAGCTGCTGCCGCCCGACGGCGTCTATGCGGTGTGGGTGGAAACGCCGCGCGGACGGTACGCGGGCATGATGAACCAGGGGGGCAAGCCGACGTTCCAGGACGGCCGGCGCACCCTGGAGGCGCACCTGCTGGGCTTCGAGGGAGACCTCTACGGCCAGCCGGTCCGCGTCGAGTGGGTGGAGCGCATCCGCGACGTGCGGAAGTTCGCCTCCATCGAAGACCTGCAGGCGCAGCTCGCGCGCGACCGCGCGAGCGCCGAGGCGATCCTCGCCCCGGGCCTGCCCGACCCCAGCGGCGCCCCGGCGCCGAGAGCGTGAGCGACGATGCTTTCTTCGATCCGTAACCGGCTCATCCTGATCGGCCTGATCCTGGCCGGCTGCCTCTACTCGCTGTTCCCCCGCGAGGTCACCACGCGGGTGCGCGGCGCCGACGGGGTGATGCGGGACAGCGTGGCCCGGGAGATCCCGATCCGGCGGGGCCTCGACCTGCTGGGCGGCATGCACCTCGGGCTCGAGCTCGACCAGTCGAAGCAGGTCTCATCGGACGTGGCGCGCGACATCGAGCTCGCGCTCACGGTGCTGCGCAAGCGGATCGACGAGTTCGGCGTGACCGAGCCCAACATCCAGAAGGTGGGCGACTCGCGCATCGTGGTCGAGCTCGCCGGCATCACCGACCCGGCGCGCGCCAAGGAGATCGTCCAGCAGAGCGCCTTCCTCGAGTTCCGCATCACCAACAAGACCAGCGCGTTCGAGAAGGCGCTGCCGGCGATGGACCGCGCCCTGCGCTCGCTCGGCGTCAGCAATACCGGTGCGGGGCCGCAGCGGCCCTCCGCCGTGGCCGAGCTGCTGGGCGGGGCCACCGACTCCGCGCGCCGCGACAGCGCCGGGACCGACAGCGCCCGGGCCGACAGCGGCGCCGCGCAGGCCGACACCACCATCCTTCCCGGCGGGGCCCTCAGCTCGCTCATCGAGCCGAGCGGGGCCATGCCGGGCGAGTTCCTGGTGCGGGAGACGGCCTACCCGCGCGTGGACAGCATGCTCAATCTGCCGCAGGTCCGCCGCGCGCTGCCGCGCGGCGTCGAGCTGCGATGGGCGGCGCTGCCGGTGAGCGTCGGGGTCGAATCGGTGCGCTACCTCTACGCGCTCGATGACCGGGCCATCGTGACCGGCGACAGGCTGGTCGATGCGATGGCCCAGCTCGACCCGCTTACCAACGCCCCGACCGTGAACTTCGAGCTGGACCGGGCGGGCGGCCGGCGCTTCGCCGAGGAAACCGGGCGGCACATCGGCGATTACATGGCGATCATCCTCGACAACGAGGTCCAGGGCCGCCCGCCGGTGATCGAGGACCGCATCGGGCGGAGCGGGCGCATCACGCTGGGCGGGCGCACGATCGAGGAGGCGCGCGACCTGGCGCTCACGCTCAAGGCGGGCGCGCTTCCGATCCCCCTCAAGATCGTCGAGGAGGGCCAGGTCGGCGCGAGCCTCGGCCAGGACGCGGTGCAGTCGGGCATCATCGCGGGCATCATCGGCTCGATCTTCGTGGTGGTGGTCATCGTCGCCTACTACAAGATGGCGGGCGTGCTCGCCATCGGCGCGCTGAGCCTCTACATCCTGATGACGCTCGCCGCGCTGGCCGCGCTCGGGGCCACGCTCACGCTGCCCGGGCTCGCGGGCCTCATCCTCTCGATCGGCATCGCCGTGGACGGCAACGTGCTGATCTTCGAGCGGATCCGGGAGGAACTGGCGCTGGGCAAGTCGGTGGCGCTCTCGGTGGATGAGGGCTTCCGGCACGCCATGAGCGCGATCATCGATTCGAACGCCACCACGGCGCTCACCGGCCTCTTCCTCTTCCAGTTCGGGACCGGCCCGGTCCAGGGCTTCGCGGTCACGCTCATCATCGGCATCGTGGCGTCGATCGTCACCGCGGTGTTCGTGACCCGCACCTTCTTCATGATCTGGCTCGACCGCCGGCCGGCCATGTCCACGCTGAGCATCTGACGATGAGACTCTTCGCCAACGCCAACTTCGACTTCCTCGGCGCCCGCCGGATCGCCTACGTCATCACGGCGGTCTTCATCGGCGCCGGCCTCGTGGCGATGCTGGTCCGGGGCATCAACTACAGCGTGGAGTTCACCGGCGGCACCATGCTCCGCATCCAGACCGTGGAGCCCGTGGACGTGGCAGCGCTCCGCGACGGCCTCGCGGCGCAGGGCATCACCGGGGCCGAGATCCAGTCGTTCGGGTCGGACCGCGAGTTCATCATCCGCGCCGGCATCGTCGAGGGGGCCGCGGACGCCGACAACACCGAATCCACGACCAGCGCCGTGCGCCAGGCGCTCGACAACGTGGTCGGGGCGGGCAAGTACACCGCGGGGAAGTCGACCGCCGTCGGCCCCAAGGTGGGCAGCGAGCTCCGGACCAAGGCGCTCATGGCCATCCTGCTGTCGTTCGGCGCCGTGCTCGCCTACCTCGCGGTCCGCTTCGAGTGGCGCTTCGGCCTCGCCGCCGTCGTCGCGACGGCGCACGACCTGCTGGCGACACTCGCCTTCATCGCCATGATGCGCATCGAGGTCAGCCTCTTCGTCGTGGCGGCGCTCCTGTCGATCGTCGGCTACTCGCTCAACGACACGATCGTGATCTTCGACCGGGTGCGGGAGAACCTGCACAAGGCCAAGCAGGACGGGTTTGCCAGCGTGCTCAACCGCTCGGTCAACGAGACGCTGCCGCGCACGGTGCTCACCGGCAGCACCGCGCTGGGGAGCCTCATCGCCATGGCCGTGCTCGGCGGCGACGTGGTGCGGCCCTTCGCGCTCATCATGCTGTTCGGCGTCGTGGTCGGCACCTTCTCCTCGATCTTCGTGGCCTCGCCGATCCTGCTTGCCATCGAGCAGCGCTGGCCCGGCCCGCACGCGCGCGGGGTGCGCGCGCCGGCCGCCAAGGGCCAGGCACCCGCCGGACGGAAGACCCAGCCGGCAGTCTGAGGCCGCGGTGCTGGTCGATACCCACTGCCACCTCGCGGACGCGGCGTTCGACGCCGACCGGGGCGAGGTGGCGGCGCGGGCCTTCGCGGGGGGCGTCGGCCACATCGTGGTGATCGGGGAATCGCCGGATGCCGCCAACCGGGCCTTCGCCCTGGCCGCGGCGGACGGCCGGATCTCGGCCACCGCGGGGGTGCACCCGCACATCGCGTCGGAGTGGGATGACCAATCGGCGGGCTGGCTCAAGGGCCGGCTCGCCGATTCGCGCGTCGTGGCGGCGGGGGAGATGGGCCTCGATTATCATTACGACCACTCGCCGCGCGAGGTGCAGCGCGCCGTCTTCGAGGCCCAGCTCGACATCGCGGCGGCGGCGGGCCGGCCGGCCGTGATCCACGCGCGCGAAGCGGACGACGACGTCGCGGCGGCGCTGCGCGGCCATCCGCGCACCCTCTGCATCCTCCACTCCTTCAGCAGCGGCATGGAGCTGCACCGGGCCGCCGTGGCGCTCGGGCACTACGTCTCCTTCAGCGGCATGATCACCTTCCGGAGCTGGACGCTGGACGCCGCGATCCGCGAGACGCCGCTCGACCGGCTCCTGGTGGAGACCGACGCCCCGTACCTGGCGCCGGTACCGCGCCGCGGGAAGCGGAACGAGCCCGGCTTCGTGCGGCACGTGGCCGAGCGCGTCGCCGCGGTGCTGGGGCTGGAGTTCGACGAGGTCATCGCCGCCACGGGCGCCAATGCCCGTCGCGTCTTCGGCAGCAGGGTCGCCGCGCCCGCCTGATCCGCGGGAGCGATCACATCCATCCACGGGGAGGTCGCTTGCCAGCCGTTCCCTCCGACATCGCCATCGCCCAGGCCGCGAAGCTCCGGCCCATCGCCGACGTGGCCGCCGAGATCGGGCTCGGGCCCGAGGAAATCCTGCCGTACGGGCGCCACAAGGCAAAGATCACGGCGGATGCCGTCAGGTCGCGCACGGCGAAGGGCAAGCTGGTGCTGGTGACCGGGATCAACCCGACCCCCGCGGGCGAGGGCAAGAGCACCGTCACCGTCGGCGTGGCGCAGGCGCTCCGCCGGCTCGGCACCCGCGTCGTCGTGTGCATCCGGGAGCCCTCGCTCGGGCCGATCTTCGGGGTGAAGGGCGGCGCCGCCGGCGGCGGCTATGCGCAGGTGGTGCCGATGGACGAGATCAACCTCCACTTCACCGGCGACTTCCACGCGATCACCTCCGCGCACAACCTCCTCTCCGCCCTCCTCGACAACCATATCCATCACGGCAATGCGCTGGGAATCGACAGCCGGCGCATCACCTGGCCACGCACGATGGACATGAACGACCGCGCGCTCCGGTCGATGGTCGTGGGACTCGGCGGGATGAACGGCGGGCCGTCGCGCGAGGACCGGTTCGTGATCGTGCCGGGCAGCGAGATCATGGCGATCCTCTGCCTGGCCACCGACATCGTGGACCTGGAGCGGCGCCTCGCGCGCATCATCGTGGGGCTCACCCGCGACCGGAAGCCGGTCACCGCCGGCGACCTCAAGGCCTCCGGGGCGATGACGCTGCTGCTCAAGGACGCGATCCAGCCCAACCTGGTGCAGACGCTGGAGGGCGGGCCCGCGCTGGTGCACGGCGGCCCCTTCGGCAACATCGCGCATGGGTGCAATTCCATCGTGGCGACGCGGCTCGGCCTCGCGCTCGGCGACGTCGTCCTTACCGAGGCGGGCTTCGGCGCGGACCTCGGCGCCGAGAAGTTCTTCGACATCAAGTGCCGCTTCGGCGGGCTCAAGCCGGAGGCGGCCATCATCGTCGCCACGGTGCGGGCGCTCAAGATGAACGGCGGCGTGAAGAAGGACCAGCTCGGCACGCCGGACGTCGCGGCACTCCGGCGCGGGCTGGTGAACCTCGAGGCGCACGTGCGGAACGTGGCGAAGTTCGGCGTGCCGGCCGTCGTCGCGCTCAACCGGTTTACCTCCGACTCCGAGGAGGAGCTGGCCACGGTGCTCGACGCTGCCAGGTCCTGGGGCGCGCGCGCGGCGCTGAGCGAGGTCTGGGAGAAGGGTGGCGAGGGCGGGGAAGCGGTCGGGAAGGAAGTGCTGGCGATCCTGGCTGAAGGGAAGGCGGCGTTCAAGCCGCTCTACGATGCAGACCTGCCCATCAAGGCGAAGATCGAGACCATCGCGCGGGAGATCTACGGCGCGGACGGCGTGGACTTCGCGCCCGCGGCGCAGAAGGCGATGGCGCAGTGCGAGGCGATGGGGCTGGACAAGACCCCGGTGTGCATCGCCAAGACGCAGTACTCGTTCACCGACGATCCGACCCGGCTGGGCCGCCCCACCGGATTCCGCCTCACCATCCGGGACGTGTATCCTTCGGCGGGCGCCGGCTTCGTCGTCGCCCTTGCGGGAGACATCATGACCATGCCGGGGCTGGCGAAGGTTCCCGCCGCCGAGGCGATGAAGGTCCACCCTGACGGCACCATCGAGGGCCTCTTCTGATGCAATTCGTTGCGACCGGCTCCGCGCCGAAGGCGATCGGGCCCTACAGCCAGGCCACGATCGCCGGCGGCTACCTCTACACCGCGGGGCAGATCGCCCTCGACCCGGCTACCATGGCGCTCGACGGCGGCGGGGTGGCCGAGCAGACCGAGCGGGTGTTCGCCAACCTGCGTGCCATCCTCGCCGAGGCTGGAACCGACCTGGGCCGGGTGGTGAAGGCGACAGTGTACCTGCTGGACATGGCCGACTTCCAGGCGATGAACGAGGTCTACGCGCGGGCCTTCGGGGAGCATCGCCCGGCGCGCTCGACCGTCGCGGTCGCCGGACTTCCCCGGGGCGCGCGGGTCGAGATCGACCTGGTGGCGGAGGTGGGGTGAAGGGAGCGGATCGGGTCTGGTGGCTCGGCCGATCTTCAAAATCGTGATGGAGACGCCTCCGGCGGCTCCGGTGGGTTCGATTCCCACACGCTCCCGCCACTTTCTCCGGACCCTGGCGCTGCTCGTCCTCTCGGTGGCCGGCGCCCCGGGCGCGGCGGCCCAGGACTCCGCGGCCGTACGCCGCGACAGCGCCGCCGCCCTCGATACCACGGCCTCCGTCGCTCCTGCCGATTCAGCGGCCCGCCGCGGTCCGAGCCCGACCGGCGCCCTGCTCAAGTCGCTGATCGTGCCGGGACTCGGGCAGATCACCATGGGCCGGAAGCTCACGGCGGCCGTCTTCCTCGCCTTCGAGGGCGCCACCCTCGGCATGGTGATCAAGACCCAGCGCGACATCAATCGCGCCGAGGCCGCGGGCGACCTCGCCACGGTCGAGGACAAGAAGCGGACACGCGAGGACTGGCTCGTCTACATGGGCATCAATCACGTCGCCTCGGCGCTCGAAGCATACGTTTCGGCGCACCTGTGGGACTTCCCCGGAGAGCTCGAGCTGCGCGCCGCGCCGGGCCGGTTCTCCGCGTCGGCATCGATTCCGCTGCGCATCCGATGAACGCCGCTCCCGTCGGCATCTTCGACTCGGGCATCGGAGGGCTCACGGTCGCCCGCGCGATCTTCGAGCGCCTGCCCGGCGAGTCCACGGTCTACTTCGGCGACACGGCCCGCGTGCCCTACGGGCCCAAGTCCCCGGAGACGGTGCGGCGCTACAGCCTCGAGATCCTCGAGTGGCTGCTGGCGCAGGGAGTGAAGGCGGTGGTGATCGCCTGCAATACGAGCACGGCGCACGCCCTCGCCGCGCTGCAGGAGGCATCCCCGGTGCCGGTGGTGGGGGTGATCGAGCCGGGCGCGCGCGCCGCCATCGGCGCGTCCCGCGGCGGCCCGGTCGGGGTGATCGGGACGGCGGGGACCATCGCCAGCGGCGCCTACCGCCGCGCCATCCACGCGCGGGCGCCGAAGCTCGACGTGCGCCAGCAGGCGTGCCCGCTCTTCGTCCCGCTGGTGGAGGAGGGGTGGTTCGAGCACGAGGCGGCCCGGCTGATCGCGGCCGACTACCTCCGGCCGCTCAAGGAGGCCGCGGTCGAGGCGCTGGTGCTCGGATGCACCCACTATCCGCTGCTCCGCCCGCTGCTGCAGCGCGAGATGGGGCCTGAGGTCAGGTTGATCGACTCGGGGGAAGAGACGGCGCACGCGCTGGAGGAGATCCTCCGCCGCGCCGGCCTGCTGGCCGCGCCCGGCGGGAACCCGGTTCACCGCTTTGCCGTGAGCGACGACGAAGCGCGCTTCCGCTCCGTCGGCGCGCGCTTCATCGGGGAGCGCCTGTCGGGGGCGGAGGTGGTGTCGCTGGGCTGAAGGCCCTGAGCTCGGCGCCGTCCGGGGTGACGACGGCATGCAGCCCGCCCTCGAACCAGGCGCCCGGGTTGATGTAGCGCCGGCCGGGCGCAGGCTCGCTCACCACGGCGACGTGGGTGTGGCCCATGACGATGGCCGCGAGCGAGGGGTCGTCGAGCAGCCGGCGCTCGGCCCACGCGCGCTGGCGCTCCGAGTAGAGCCGCTTCTGCTCCTCGCTCCGGTTCGACTCGCTCGAGAGCACCGGCCCGAGCCGCTCGACCAGGCGGAGGCCGAGATCGGGGTGGAGCAGCCGGAAGGCGGCGGAGGTGGCGGGATGGCCGACGACGCGATGGGTCCACGCGGTGCGGCCCGGCCGCTCGGTGAGCCCGTCGCCGTGGAGCGCCAGCACCTTCCGGCCGCCCACGTCGAGCACCAGCTCGTGGCGCGCGAAGCGGATCCCCGCGTCCTCGATCCAGAAGGGCACGCCCCACCGGTCATGATTGCCGCCGGTCATCGCCACCGGCATCGCGCGCGCCACCCGCGCGAGCGCCGAGGCCACGGGGAAGGCGCGCCGCGGGATCACCTGGCGGTAGGCGAACCAGAATTCGAAGAGGTCGCCGGCGATCAGCAGGGAATCGCCGAGGTCGGGGGCGGCATCGAGGAAGGCGAGGAGGGCCGCCTCGGACTCGGGCGGGGTGCCGCCGACGTGCGCGTCTGCGACGACGAGAAGGCGGTGGCCGGGCACGGCGAAGGATAGGCCATTCCAGCGCCCACCCGCAACGGTGTGGCGTCCAACCGCAGCAAAGCGTCTACTCCCATGGCTCTGCCGACTGTTTCCGAGCTGCTCGTCCGGGTCAACTATTCCGAGGTGGACCAGATGGGCGTGGTGTACCACGCGCGCTACGTCGTCTGGCTCGACATGGCGCGCACCGAACACCTGCGCCTGGCCGGCACCAGCTACCGCGAGATCGAGGAAGCGGGATATCGTCTCGCCGTCGGTGAGCTGTCGCTCCGGTTCCGCCGGCCGGCCCGCTACGATGACCTGGTCCGGGTGCGCTGCTGGGTCCGGGAGGTGGCGTCGCGGCGGGTTACCTTCGGCTACGCCGTCGAGGACTCCGCCTCCGGCGTCCTCCTCGCCACCGCCAGCACCGCGATGATGGTGCTCAGTGCCGGCATGGCGCCGGCGCGGCTTCCCGAATCCATCCGCGACCTGCTTGTGCCGGTGGCCGATCCGGTCCGGCTCTGACGTCCATCCACGCTGCACGGCCCGGAGGCCCGGTCTTGCCCGCTTCGTATCGCAGACCACAGATCATCTTTCTGCTGCTGCTGGCCGCGGCCGGCGCGCTCCCTTCCGGGGCGGCCGCCCAGGAGAGCGCGCTGGTCGAGGTGCTGGCTCCGGTACTCGCCGCCGAGGACGCGCGCGCCTGGCGCCCCGAGGCGTTCCGCGCGGCGCTCGGGTCCGCCGATTCGCTGGTGCGCCAGACCGGCGCCATGGCGGTCGGCCGCGTCGGCGACCCGCGCGGCGTGCCGCTCCTCCTCCCCCTGCTGATCGATCCGGACACCACCGTGCGCGTGGCGGCCGTGTTCGCCCTCGGACTCATCGGCGATACTTCCGCGGCGGGCCCCATCATCGACCGGCTTGCGGCCGAACCGGTGCTCGACCTCGCCTCGGCGCGCGAGGCGATGACCGCGCTGGCGAAGATCGGTGGACGCCGCTCGGCCGAATTCTTTGCGGCCGTCCTGCAGGGCCGCGCCCCGCTCGCGATCGCCGACCCGGCGGTGCTGGTGCCCGAGATCGCGATCGAGGCATGGCGGCTGGGGCGGGCGGCACCGATCGCGGAACTGCTCCCGCTCACCCGCCACGAGGACCCCGACGTGCGCTGGCGCGCCGTCTACACGCTGGGCCGCCTTCGCGTGAAGGAAGCCGCCGGCCGCATCACCGAGGCGATGCGGGACGACCTGCATTTCACCCGCGCCTACGCCGCCCGCGCCTTCTCCCGGGCCTATGCCGATTCCGCGGGGCTCGAGCGCGACGCGGCGGCGGCCGTGCTCGTGCCCCTGGTCGACGATCCCGATCCCGGCGTCCGCATCAATGCCATGGCCGCACTGGCCACCTACGAAGCGCGGCAGTTCGCCGACCGGGTCATCCCCCATCTCAACGATCCCATTCCCAACGTCCGCGTGCAGGCGGCGGCGACGCTGGGGTCCATGGGTGGCCCGGAGGCGGTGGCCGCGCTCGCGGCGCAACTCGATCGTCGCGCGGTGCACGCGGTGCAGCGGGAGGCGCTATTCAGTCTTTCCGTGGCGGATACCGCCGCGTTCCGGAAAGCCGCGGCGGCCTGGGCCCGCAGCGCCGACTGGCGCGAGCGGATGGTCGTGGCGCAGGCCGCCGGGGGGCTCGGCGGGCGCCCCGCCGCGCTCGACGACCGTGACCCACGCGTCGTGGCCGCCGCGCTCTCCGCCTGGTCGGATGCCGCGGCCGAGCCGGACGCGGCACTGGTGGCGGCGGCGCGCGCCGCGCTCTCGAACGCCGATGCCGCCGTCCGGAGCGTGGCGGCCGGCATCCTGGTTCGGGCGCCGACCACGGCCGACCTGCCCGCGCTGGCGCGCGCGTACGGCCGTGCGGCGCGCGACTCCTTTCCCGATGCGCTGCTCGGCGCCCTGGAAGCACTCGCCGCCATAGCCCGCACGTCCGACACGGCCGCCGGCCGCGTCACCCGCGAGTTCCTGGCGCGGACGCCGGCCCCGTCGAGCTACGTCGTTCGCCGCTGGGCGGAGGAGCGGTGGCCGGACGCGGCGCGGCGCTGGGGACCGGCGTACCCGCTGGAGACCGGCCGCACGCTCCAGGACTACCGCGAGATCGCCCGCCGCTATGTGCTCGCCTCCGACTCGCTCCGGCGCCCCCACGTGATCATCGAGACCGAGCAGCGCGGACCGATCGAGGTCGAGCTGCTCGGGCCGGAGGCGCCGCTCACGGTGGCCAACTTCATCAACCTGGTGGACCGGCGCTTCTTCGACGGCAACCAGTGGCACCGGGTCATTCCCAACTTCGTCGTGCAGGACGGCGATCCGCGCGGCGACGGCTGGGGCGGCCCCGGCCCCGTGATCCGCGATGAGATCAATCGCGTCCGCTACCGGGACCCGGTGCTCGGCATGGCCCTGTCGGGACCCGACACCGGCTCCAGCCAGTGGTTCATCAACCTGAGCCCCCAGCCGCACCTCGACGGCACCTACACGGTGTTCGGGCGGGTCATCGGCAGCCTGGCCTCGCTCACGCGCATCACGCAGGGGGATGTGATCCGCACCATCCGCAGGTAGCTCCATGCACTGGCGCACTCTGGCGGCGGCGGTGGTCCTCGTGGCGGGTGCCGCGGGCCCCGCGACCGCCCAGTTCTTCGAGTTCGGGCAGAACAAGATCCAGTACCGCCGGTTCGACTGGCGCGTGCTCAAGGGCGCGCACGTGGACCTGTACTACTATCCCGCCGAGGAGGACCTGGCGCGCACCGCCCTCGCCTACGCCGAGGAGAGCTACGACACGCTCTCGCTCCGCTTCGGCCACGAGGTCGCCGCCCGCATCCCGCTCATCGTCTACGCCTCGCACGTGGACTTCGAGCAGACCAACGTCCTCCCGTTCATCCCGCCCGAGGGCCTCCTCGGTGCGACCGACTTCCTGAAGCGCCGCGTCACCATGCCGTTCCGCGGCAACCTCGCGGAATTCCGCCATACGCTCCGGCACGAGCTGGTGCACGTCTTCCAGCTCAGCCTCATGGCCGAGAGCTACTACCACTCGCCGCGCGCGGGGCGCGTGAACCTGCCGCTCTGGTGGACGGAAGGGCTGGCCGAGCTCTGGTCCGGCGGCGAGGATGCGCGCGACGAGATGATCCTGCGCGACCTCACGCTCACCGGGCGCCTGCCGGCGCTCTCGCAGCTCGAGTACACGACCAGCTTCCTGGTCTACCCGCTGGGGGGCCGCATCCATCGCTGGCTGGCGGACACCTACGGCGACTGGCGGGTGACCCGCATGTATCGCGAGCTCACCGAGTACGAGTCGTTCGACAAGGCCGTCCAGTCGGTGTACGGCCGGACCCTGCGGCAGCTGAGCGACGAGTTCCAGTACGCCATGCGCCGCCACTACTACCCTACGGCCGTCACCCATGCGCCGCCCTCGCTGCTCGGCCGCGAGGTGACCCGCCTTGGCATCAAGCCCGAGTTCGTGGCCGGCTCGATGCAGGACGACCGGCCCGGCGAGGCGCTCTACGTGTCGCCCGCCACGGGGTACCTCAGCGTGCAGCGCGTCGCGCTCGAGGAGCGGGCCAGGCCACGCAGCGTGGTGACGGCGGGCCGGTCCGAGTCACTGGAATCGTTCCACCCGTTCGACAGCCGGATGGATGCCTCGCGCGAGGGGCTGCTCCTCTTTTCGGCCCGCTACCAGGCGAGCGATGCGCTGGTCATCTGGGACCTCGAGCGCGACCGCGTGCGGGGCCGGTACCAGTTCCCGGGGCTCGTCTCCATCCTCTCGCCCCGCTGGCTGCCGGGCGGCGCGAGCATCGTCTTCAGCGGACTCTCGGAGAGCGGCGTCTCCGACCTCTACCGGGTGCGGCTCCCGGGCGGGGAACTCGAGCAGCTCACCACCGACCGGTACCAGGACCTCGACCCGGCGCCGAGCCCTGACGGGCGGAGCGTGGTCTTCACCTCGGACCGCGGCGCCGGCGGGCTCGACGGCGCCGTGAACCTCTTCACGCTCGACCTCGAGGGCGACCGGATCCGCCAGCTCACCACCGGGCCCTGGGTGGATGAGACGCCGAGCTGGGGGCCCGACGGACGCATCTACTTCACGTCGAGCCGCGACACGGTGCTCAACGTCTTCTCGCTCGACACGCTGGGCAACGGGCGCCGGGAGACGTCCGCATGGACCGGCGCGTTCGACGCGGCGCCGCTCCCGGACGGGTCGGGGCTGCTGGTCGGCGCGTTCCAGTCGGGGAGCTACAACATCTACCGCGTCGCCTTCGACTCGGCGGCGCGCACCCAGACGTTTGCCGCGCCTGCGGCCGAGTACGCCGGCGGCTGGGCCTGGGTCGAGGACCAGGACAGCGTCTCGACGCCGGTGAATGCGGCGCCGTACCGCCGGCGGCTCACCATCGATTTCGCCGCCGGGGGCATTTCCGTGACGCCAGGCTACGGCGGCGCGCAGGGTCTCGCCGTCCTGCTGAGCGACCTGCTGGGCGACCACATGCTCTTCGCCAGCGCCGGCTCGTTCCAGGGACGCGACTTGGGGTCCTTCTTCGAGAACCTGAATGCCAGCGCGGTCTACCTGAACCAGACGCACCGCGTCAACTGGGGCATCGGCGGCTTCCGCTCCGCCGGCCGGGTCTTCGAGGGCGACCTCACGCCGTCCTACACCGAGCGCGCTGCCGGCGTGATCGGGCTGATCCGCTATCCGCTCTCCCGCTATTCGCGCATCGAGGCCACGGGCGTGCTGGAGCACTCGGACCGCACCGATTTCGACCTGCCGGTAACGGAAGAAGTCCAGCGGGTCGGCTGGATCGGCTCCAACTACGTGAGCTTCGTGCGCGACAACTCGCTCTGGGTCGCGTCGGGGCCGATCGACGGCACCCGGTTCGCGATCACCGGCGGCGTCGCCAGCGACTTCAGCAACGGCCGGTTCGACAGCTACCTGTTCTCGGGAGACCTGCGCAGGTACCTTCGGCTGGGCCGCCGCTCGGCCTTCGCCACCCGGCTCTTCGGGTTCTACAGTGGCGGCGACCGGCCGCGGCGGGTGAACGTGGGCGGGACGGTCGGGCTCCGCGGGTACCCCAATTTCGGGAACATCGTCGGCTCCAAGGCCTGGATGATCAACAACGAGCTGCGCTTTCCGCTGCTCAGCCACCTGATCTTCGGCACCCCGTTCGGCGACGTGGCCTTTCCCGAGTTCCAGGGGGCGTTCTTCGGCGACGTCGGCCGGGCGTGGTTCGAGTCGGAATCGGAGCGGCCCGTGATCGGGAGCTGGGGCGGCAGCATCCGCCTGGCGCTCGGGCCGCTGGCGGTGCTGCGCCTCGACATGGGGCGCCGGTTCGGCGGCAACGACCTGATCGGCTACGGGCTCACGGAGAGCGGCCGCGACGGGGGGTTCGTGTCCTTCTTCTTCGGTTATAACTACTGATGCCGCAACGCTTTCAATTTGACCGCCGGAGTGCGCTGCCCTATCTTGTGATCCTCGCGCTCGCCTGCAGCCCCCGTGCCCCGGGCAGCCTGGTGCCGGTCGGCGCGGCCCCGGTGGACCGGGCGCAGGTCGAAGCGTGGGCCGCCGGCAGCAGCGCGAAGGGCCATCAGCTCCATCGATTCCGCTGGCAGCTCCAGGACGAGCGCGGTGCCGCCGGCGGGCGCGGCACCGCCAGGCTGGCGGCGCCCGACTCAGTGCGCCTCGATGTCTCCGGGCCGCTCGGATCGGGGCGGGGCAGCGCGGTAGTCGTGGGGGATAGCGCACTCTGGACCGATCCGGAGGACGTGATCGAGCGCCTGGTGCCGAGCTTCCCGCTGATGTGGGCGATGTTCGGCATGATGCGGCTGCCCCCGGAAGGCGCGGCGCTCCGCGGCCTCAGCGACTCGAGTGTCACGGTCTGGGAGGCGGCCAGCGGTGCCGACACGGTGGCCTGGGTGCGGCAGCGGGCGCCGTCCCGCCTGCTCGCGGAAGTCCGCGCGGCCGGCAAGGTGGTCGGCCGGGTGGAAACTGAGCTGGCCCCGGACGGCCGGCCGCTGTCGAGCCGCCTCACCGTGCCGTCGGTGCCCGCTCGGCTGGATCTCACCTTCACCTCGAGTACTGCGTCTGAACCGTTTCCGGGCAGTCTCTGGCGTCCTGGCACTCCTTAGCACCGCCGCACTCGGCGGCTGCTACGGGTTCTCGGGCGGCGGCCTGCCCCCGGAGATCCGGACGGTCGCCGTACTCCCCTTCGACAATCGCACGCCGGAGCCCACGCTCACGCAGGAAGTGAACGCCGCCGTCCGCGACGCCGTGGAGGGCCGGCTCGGCGTGCGCCAGGCGGGCGAGGGGACCGCCGACGCGCTCGTCCGCGGCAGCATCACCCGCTACGAGCCCGACGTCCCCGTCGCCTACACCGGCAACGACGACAACAACCAGGTGGACGTCACCCGGCGGCTGGTGCAGATCACCGTCTCCGTGGAGATCGTCAACCAGCAGACCAACCGCACCATCTGGCAGCGGGCGGGCCTCACCGTCGAGGGCGACTACGAGCCCGGCCGCGAGACCGAGCGCGACGGGCGCCGCAAGGCGCTCGAGCGCCTGACCATCAACATTGTGGAAGGAGCGCAATCGCAATGGTGATCCGGTCGCGGAAGGGCAGCAGCAACCTCGGGTGCCTCGTCTCGCTCGCCCTGTTCGTGGGCGCGCTCTACTACGGCATCAACATCGGCGAGGTGTACCTTCGCTACTACCAGGTCGTGCAGGAGATGCGCTCGCAGGCGCGGCTCGCGCCCAGCATCCCTGACGACGTGATCCGCCGCCGGCTCTCCGACAAGGTCACCGACCTCGACCTGCCGGCCAGCGCCCACCGGTTCGAGATCCGCCGGCGCGGCCGCACCATCGTGATCCAGACCGAATACGAGGAGTCGGTGGACCTTCCGCTCTTTCGCCACACCTTCCGATTCCGCCCCCGGGTCGAGTCGGCGATCTGAGCTTCATCATGCGCCGCCCCCGGGGCGGCGCTCCCGCCGGGAACCCCGATGCCACGACCTGACAGCCGCGCCAACGACCAGCTTCGCCCCCTCGTGCTCGAGCGGCAGGCCAATCCCTATGCGGAAGGTTCCTGCCTGATCCGCATGGGCGGCACGCTGGTGCACTGCACCGCGAGCGTCGAGCCCGGGGTCCCGCCGTTCAAGAAGGGTTCGGGCGAAGGCTGGGTGACCGCCGAATATTCGATGCTCCCGCGCGCCACGGCGGAGCGGACCGCGCGCGAGCGCCACGGCCCCGGCGGGCGCACCCAGGAGATCCAGCGGCTGATCGGCCGGTCGCTTCGCGCAGCGATGGGCACCATGGCCTTCGGTGAGTACACCATCCGGATCGACTGCGACGTGCTGCAGGCGGACGGAGGGACGCGCACCGCCGGCATCACCGGCGGGTGCGTCGCGCTGGCCGATGCGTGCACCTGGCTCGCCGACCGGACCGGCATCCCGTCGCCGTTCGGGGCGCTGGTGGCCGCCGTGAGCGTCGGCGTCATCGAGTCGGAGCCGCGGCTCGACC
>CAMLLJ010000021.1 GCA_946480845.1 uncultured Gemmatimonadota bacterium | reverse complement strand
TCCCATTCTCGTCCTCGTCGCCCCCCAGGACATCGTCAACATCGCGAGCGCGGTGCGGATCGCGAAGAACTTCGGCATCACGCACATGCGGCTGGTGAAGCCGGAGATCTTCGATGCGTACCGCATCGAGGGCATCGCGCACAATACGGCGGACCTGGTGGAGCGGATCGAGTTCTTCGACAGCCTCGCGGACGCGCTGGCGGACGTCACCTTCGCCGCGGTGCTCACCGGGCGCGAGCGGGCGGCCAAGCGGCGCGTGCTGCGGCCCCGCGATGCGGCGGAGGAAGTGGTGGGACGGCTGGGGCAGGGGCTCGTTGCGATCGTGGCCGGACGGGAGGACAGCGGGCTCACCAACGACGAGCTCGACCTCTGCCAGCTGCTGGTGACCATCTCGACCGCGCCCGAGCATCCCTCGCTGAACCTGGCACAGGCCGTGGCGATCATGGCGCACGAGCTCTGGGTTGCGCGCGGGGGCGACCGGATCCCCCTCAAGCCGCCGCGCAACCGGGCGGGGCCGGCCACTCACGCGCAGCTGGAAGAGCTCTTCACCGACTGGCAGGGCGCGCTCGACGCGATCGACTTCTTCAAGACGCGGCAGCCCGCTTCCGTGCTCCGGTCGTTCCGCGAAATCGTGTTCCGGGCCTCGCTGGACGGACGGGAAGCGTCGCTGCTCCGGGCCATGGGGATCGAAGTCGTCCGCTTTCTGGAGCGGGCCGGTGTCCGGCCCCGGCGGGGGCCGGATTAATCCGACTGCACGAGTCGGAAAAGCGTGCAATCGTCGGGTTGTTAAATGATTGCTGAACACTATACTTAGGCGCGCCGCGGCGGGGACTTGTCGCCACATCCCTGCTGAAAGTGAACAATTTCACATATGAACCACTCTCCTCGATCGAGGTGGGCTCGATAATGCGCAAGCTTGCATTCGCCATTGGTGGGGTCGCGCTCGTTGGCGTGGCAGCACTGATGGCGTCCGGAGCACCGACGACGGCGCAGCAGCCCGGGCCCAGGCCGCCGGCCGCAGATTCGATCGTCGCCACCCGCCTCACCGTCGAGGATTCCGCCGCGCTTGCGGGCCCCCGCCAGCCGATCTTCTTCCGGCACGACCTCCACGCCGGCCAGTTCAAGATGCAGTGCCAGTACTGCCACTACTCCGTGGACGTGTCGCCCGAGCCGGGCATCCCGTCGCTGGAGACGTGCATGGGGTGCCACCTGGTCGTCGCCGGAAACGACAGCACCAACCGCGCGGAGATCACCAAGCTGCGCACCGCCTGGAGCGAGAAGAAGCCCGTGGAATGGGTGCGCATCCACGCGGTCGCCCGCCACGTGCACTTCCCGCATCAGCGGCACATCAAGGCGCTCGGCCCCACCGCCTGCGCCACCTGCCACGGCGACGTGACCCGCATGCCCCAGGTCTACAAGGTCAACAACGTGAACAACATGGGCTGGTGCATCAGCTGCCATGTCGAGCGCAAGGTGACGCGCGACTGTACTGCGTGCCATTACTGAACTCCGTGGAGCTGCAATGGCTGATCTGAATCAGACGGTGGATCGCCGGAAATTCCTGACCGTCCTCGGCGTCACCGGCGGCGGAGCCGCGGCGCTGTCGGGCTGCTCCACCGGGCGCATCGAAAAGCTGGTGCCGTACCTGGTGCAGTCGGAGGACCAGGTGCCCGGCGTGCCCACCTGGTATGCGAGCACCTGCACCGAGTGCTCGGCCGGGTGCGGCATCCACGTGAAGACCCGCGAAGGCCGCGCCATCAAGATCGAGGGCAATCCCGATCACCCGATCAACCAGGGGAAGCTCTGCTCGAGGGGCCAGGCCGCGTTGCAGGGCCTCTACAACCCGGGCCGGGTCAAGACCCCGATGGTGCGGGACGGCGGCGGCTTCAAGGCGATCACCTGGGACGAGGCGATCACCCGCCTCGCCACCGAGGTGAACCGCGCGGCGGGACGCGTCGCGGTGCTGTCCGGCGCCGGCCGCGGCACCTTCTCCGACCTGCTGGCCGACTGGGCGGGCGCCGCGGGCGGAACGGTGACGCGCTGGGAGCCGCTCGACCATGAGCCGATGCGCGCCGCCAACCGCGCGGTGTTCGGCCGCGACGAGCTGCCCGCGCACGACTTCGCCAAGGCGCGCTACATCGTGTCCTTCGGCGCCGACTTCCTGGACAGCTGGCTCAGCCCGACCGAGAACCAGCGCGGCTTCGCCCAGTCGCACGGCTTCACCGGCGACAGCGCCAAGTTCGTCGCCTTCGTGCCCCGCCGCGACCTCACCGGTCTCAATGCCGACGAATGGCAGCCCACCATCCCGGGCTCGGAAGCGCTGGTGGCGCTCGCAATGGCCGGCGTCGTGGCCGGGGTGCGCGGAACGTCCGTCGCCGGCGCCGTGAGTCCCGAGGATGCCGCGCGCGCGAGCGGCGTGCCGGCCGAAGCGATCGTGCGCGTCGCGCGCGAGTTCGCGGCGGCGCAGCCGAGCCTGGCGGTGGCGGGCGGGACCGCGAGCCAGCATCGGGGCGCGGTCGAGCTCTGCACCGCGGTCAACCTGCTCAACCAGGCCGCGGGCAACATCGGGCAGACGGTGCTCTT
Organism: uncultured Gemmatimonadota bacterium; assembly: GCA_946480845.1. The sequence goes on along the minus strand of CAMLLJ010000021.1, from coordinate 17,117 downwards.
CGGCGCCGATCTCAGCTCCGGTGACGGGCACGAGGGCATGTCGCGCCTCATGACCGCGATGAACGCCGGCCAGGTGGGCATGCTGCTGGTGCACGATGCCAACCCGGCCTACGCGCTGCCCAAGTCGGCCGGGTTCGCCGCGGCGCTGGCCAAGGTCCCGTTCAAGGTCTCGACCTCGCTCTACATGGACGAGACGACCGCGCTCTGCGACCTGCTGCTGCCCAACCACCACGCGCTGGAGCGCTGGGACGACCTGCGCCCCCGGGCCGGTGTCGCGGGCCTGATGCAGCCGGTCATGGAGCCCGTCTTCACCACCATGGCCACGGGTGATGTCCTGCTCCAGGCGGCGAAGAAGGCGGGCGCCGCCTTCGCCCGCTTCACGGCGCCGACGTACGAGGCGCACCTGAAGCAGGCCTGGGGCGCTCCCCTGACGGGGGACGACACAGCGTGGCGCGAATCCCTCGCCCGCGGCGGCAATTTCGCGGCTGCCGGCACCGATGCGGCCTCCGCACCCCCGACCGCCCCGACCGACTCGACCGCCCTGACCCTCCCGACCGTCCCGACCGTCCCGTTCGACGGCACCGGCGAGTTCTACTTCCTCCCCTATCCCCACCCGCTGCTCCACGACGGCCGCGGCGCCAACCGCCCGTGGCTCCTCGAGGTCGCCGATCCGGTCACCAAGCTCACCTGGCACTCCTGGATCGAGCTGAGCCCGGCCACCGCGAAGCGGCTCGACATCCGCCGCGGCGAAATCGTGCGGCTGGTGTCGCCGCATGGCAGCATCGAGGGCCCGGCGTTGCCGTACCCCGGCATCCGCGATGACGTGGTGGCGGCCCCGCTCGGATTCGGCCACACCGAGTATGGCCAGTTTGCGAAGGGACGCGGCGTCAATGCCCTCGACCTCCTGGGGCCGCCGGGCGCCGGAGCATTCGTGCCCTACGTGTCCACCCGGGTGAGCCTCGAGAAGACCGGGCGCTACAAGGAGGTTGCCACCGTCGAGGGCACGCCGCGGCAGCTGGGACGCGGCATCGCGGAGGCGATGACGCTCGAGTCGGCGCGCCGGGGGCTCACCGTGAAGCAGGCGTACCTGGCCGCGGGCCACGGCCATCACGAGGTCAACACCGAGCTCGAGGTCGAGGCGATCGCCGGCTGGCGCGACGAGGTGGTCAAGGCCCGGAAGCTCGGCGACTACGCGGTCGAGCACCCGAGCTGGGGCATGGCGATCGACCTCTCCCGGTGCACCGGGTGCTCCGCCTGCGTGACGGCCTGCTACGCCGAGAACAACATCCCGACCGTGGGGGAGGACGAGATCGTCCGCGGCCGCGAGATGACCTGGATGCGGATCGAGAGGTACTGGGAAGACAGTCAGGACGGTCACGGCGGTCAGGCCGGTGAGGACGGTCAGGTGGGGCATGGGCATCCCGAGGCGCGGTTCGTTCCCATGCTCTGCCAGCATTGCGAGAACGCGCCCTGCGAGCCGGTCTGCCCCGTCTACGCCGCCTACCACACGGCCGACGGGCTCAACGGCCAGGTGTACAACCGCTGCGTGGGCACCCGCTACTGCAGCAACAACTGCCCGTACAAGGTCCGCTACTTCAACTGGTACAAGTACAACGAGAAGGCGTGGCCGGAGCCGCTGCACCTCCAGCTCAACCCCGACGTGACCGTGCGGGCCCGCGGGGTGATGGAGAAGTGCACCTTCTGCGTCCAGCGGATCCGCGGGGCGCAGAGCCGGGCGCGGCTGGAAGACCGGCCGCTCCGGGACGGGGAATTCACCACGGCCTGCGCCCAGGCCTGCCCCTCCGACGCCATCGTCTTCGGCGACATGCGCGATCCGGACAGCCGCGTGGCGCAGATCCGGAAGGACCCGCGCGGCTATCACGTGCTCGAGGATGTCAACACGCGCCCGGCGATCACCTACCTCGCCAAGGTGCTCCATCCGGTGGAGGCCTGAGCGATGACGACCGCGCTCGACCGCGAAGCCGAAGCCGATCTCCAGTTCGCGCCGCAGCTGCGCCTGACGCAGACCCACGCCGACGTCACCCGCGACGTCATCTCGACGCTGGGGACGCCGAGCCGCGGCTACTACATGCTGCTCTTCGGGGCGGTGGGGCTCTTCCTGGTGGGCCTGGTCACCTTCGCCATCCTGCTCAAGGACGGCCTGGGCCATGCCGGCTACACCCCGCCGATCCTCTGGTCGGTCTTCATCACCACCTTCGTCTTCTGGGTCGGCATCGGCCACGCCGGCACGCTGATCTCGGCGATCCTCTTCCTGTTCCGCTCGCCGTGGCGCACCGCGGTGTACCGGGCCACGGAGGCAATGACGGTCTTCGCCGTCATGACGGCCGGCCTCTTCCCGATCATCCACATCGGCCGGCAGTGGATCTTCTACTGGCTGCTGCCCTATCCCAACCAGCGCTACCTCTGGCCCAACTTCAAGTCGCCGCTGATCTGGGACGTCTTCGCCATCTCGACGTACCTCACCGTCTCGACGCTCTTCCTCATCTTCGGGCTCATCCCCGACGTGGCGGCGGTGCGCGACAAGGTGAGCGGCTGGCGCAAGTTCATCTACGGGCAGCTCTCGCTGGGGTGGCAGGGCACCGACACGCAGTGGCGCCACTACTCGCGGGCCTACCTCTACATGGCCGCGCTGGCGACGCCGCTGGTGCTCTCGGTGCACTCGGTGGTCTCCTGGGACTTCGCCTCGTCGATCATCCCCGGCTGGCACGGGACCATCTTCGCCCCGTACTTCGTGGCCGGCGCCATCTATTCCGGCATCGGCATGGTGCTCACGCTGCTCATCCCGCTGCGCAAGGCGCTGCACCTCGAGCACATGATCACCGACTACCACTTCGACAACCTCTCGAAGCTGACCCTGCTCACCGGCTCGATCCTCTTCTACGCCTACGCGATGGAGTACTTCGTCGCCTGGTACAGCGGGAACACCTTCGAGCAGGTGACCTTCTTCCGCCGCGCCTTCGGGCCGATGTGGTGGGCGGGCTGGACCATGATCATCTGCAACGCCTTCGTGTCGCAGCTGCTCTGGTTCCGGAAGATCCGCGTCAACCTCACGGCCCTCTTCGTCATCTCGATCTTCATCAACATCGGGATGTGGTTCGAGCGCTACGTGATCATCGTGTCGTCGCTGGCCAACGACTACGTGCCGTGGGCGTGGGACGGCATGAACCCGACCTGGGCCGACTGGGGCATCCTGGCCGGCTCCTTCGGCTGGTTCGGCATGTACTTCCTGCTCTTCGCCCGCACCTTCCCGATCGTGGCGATCCAGGAGATCAAGGAAATGATCCCGATGCCGCGCCGCCGGGCCGGGGGAGGGCACCACTGATGGCGCTCCCCTTCCCGAAGCGGAAGAGCGTGCCCGGCGTGCTCGCCTCGTTCGAGCACATCGACAGCGCGACCGACGCGATCCGCGGGCTCCGCGCCAAAGGGCACCGCGACCTGACCGTCTACACCTCGCACCCGAACCACGAGGTCGAGGACGCCGTCGGCCACACCAACAGCCCGGTGCGGCTGTTCACCCTGATCGGCGGGCTCACCGGCTGCACCGCCGGCTTCGCCATGACCATCTGGATGTCGCGCGACTGGCCCCTCCTCGTCGGCGGCAAGGGCATCGCCGCGATTCCGCCGTATGTGGTCATCGCGTTCGAGCTGACCATCCTGCTGGGCGCGTTCTTCACCCTGGGCAGCGTGGCGCTGCTCTCGCTCCTCAAGGCCGGCCGGCGCATCGCCTACGACCCGCGCTTCAGCGACGACCGCATCGGCGTCTTCGTCGCCGCGCGCGGGTCCGACGTCGCCACGGTGGAGCAGCTGCTGCGCGACGCCGGCGCGGTGGAGGTGAGCCATGCCTCGTAGCCTCCGGCTCGCGCTCCTCACCGCCGTGACGCTCGGCGTCGGCGGCTGCGAGTATTACTACAACCGGGTCCCGTCGCCCGACGACCTGATGCACGCGGTGCCCTGGTTCGATCACATGATCGGCAGCAAGGCGGTCTACCCGTACCAGATGGCCGGGATCCCGCGCAATGCGGTGCCCGGCACCGTCCCGGTGGGCGGCGCCGAAGGGAACTGGGAGGCCGAGTTCAAGGCGGGCAACTCCGCCACCGCGGACGCGCTGGTGAACCCGTTCGCCGGCGGCGCGGCGGGAACGGCGCAGGCGCCGGGGCCCAGCGTGGCGCGGCTGCCGGGTACCGTCGCGGCGCGCGGCGACACGCTCTACCACACCTTCTGCGCCGTCTGCCACGGCGGCATCGGCGACGGGAAGGGCCCGGTGGGCCCGCGCGTCGCCGCACCGTCGCTGCTCACGCCGCAGGCGCAGGGCCGCTCCGACGGATACCTCTACAGCATCATCCGCTACGGCCGAGGGGTCATGCCGCGCTACGGCGACAAGGTGTACCGCCCCGCCGACCGCTGGGCGATCGTGAACTACGTGCGCACGCTGCAGTCGGCCGCGCCTGCCACGGTCCCGGCGCCCGCCGCCGCGCCGCCCGCCGCCGCGCCACCCGCCGCCGGGGGGGCCGACTGATGACCTCCCAGCATGTGCACGAGCGCCTGGTGGCCCGGTCGGTGACCGGCCGCTACCGGGCGTTCCTCGGCATCGGTGCCGGCCTGGCGCTGCTCGGCGCCATCCTGCTGCTGCGCTCGATGACGCCCGAAGGCTCGGCGCGCGCGTGGCAGCTCTTCCACGTCAACTGGGTGTACTTCACCGGGCTCATGTTCGGCAGCGTGGCCGTGGCCGCCGCCGCCAAGATCACCAACGCGAAGTGGTCGGGCGTGATGCTCCGCTTCGCCGAGGCGGCCATCGCCTTCCTGCCGGTCTCGCTCATCGGGGTGGTGCTGATCTTCACGGCGGGCTACGAGCCGATCTACGGCCGCATGCATGCCGAGCTGGAGGGGATGCAGCACGGAAAGGCCGTCTGGCTCTCCCACGGCTTCATGTTCGCCCGCATGGGGCTCGGCGTGCTGCTGCTGGGCTGGGTCGGATGGCTGCTGGTCCGGGCCGACATGCTGCCCGACGTGCATGCGGCGCGCGGCAGCGTCTCGGGCGGGCGTCGCGCGCTCTTCGAGAAGTGGAGCCGCGGATTCGATCCCTCGGTCGTGGGCCTGCACCTGCACCGCGAGCGGATCCACCGGCTGGCGCCGATCTACGCCATCCTGTACGCGATGATCATGAGCATCATCGCCTTCGACGCGATCATGGCGCTGCAGCCGCACTGGTTCTCCAACCTGCTGGGCGGCTTCTACTTCATGGGGTCGTTCCTGGGCGGGCACACCCTGCTGGCGCTGCTCATGCTCTACGGCGCCCGGGAGCTCGACATCGCCGACCTGGTGTCGCCCAAGCAGCGGCACGACCTGGGCAAGCTCTGCTTCGGCTTCACCGTCTTCTGGGCCTACCTGATGTGGGCGCAGTTCCTGGTGATCTGGTACGGCAACATGCCGGAGGAAACGGGCTTCGTCTACGCGCGGCTCTGGGGGCACTGGCTCCCGGTCGGCAAGGTCGTCCTGATCGGCATGTTCATCGTGCCGTTCTTCGGCCTGCTCGGCGTGCTCCCCAAGAAGACCCGCGCGACCCTCGGCCTCTTCACGGCCATCAGCCTCGTCGCGCTCTGGGTGGAGCGCTTCCTGCTCATCGTCCCGTCGGTCTCGCCGCTGCCGGGCCCGGCGTTCGGCATCCCCGAGCTGGCCCCCACGTTCCTCATGACGGGTCTCTTCCTGCTCACCTACGCCCTCTTCGCCCGCACCTTCCCGATGGTCTCACCGCGGCTTGCCGAGATCACCATCAACCGCGAGCTGGGGCACCATACGGTGGATATCTTCGATCATGAGGATCGGGAGCAGGACTACCTGCATGAGGCGGAGGTGGAGGCGAAGGAGTAGGGGACGGGTTGGGGTTGGGGGTTAGGGCGAAGGGCGCAGCGCTGCGGAAGGTGCAGACCGGAATGAAATGGGGCCGGCCACGGAAATCTCCGTGGCCGGCCCCTCTGCTATTCAAGCTGTTCGACCCCTCACCCCCAACCCCTAACCCCCAATCCCCAACCTCACCGCTCCGTCACATTCAGCCTCCGGATCATCGCCCTCAGCGAGTCGCTCGGGAGCGGGGCGGTGATGGCGAGGATCCGGTCGCCGCGGCGATAGGTCATCGCGCCGTCACCGCCGGCAATGCCGCCCGCCGAGTCGTCGATGGCGGGCCAAGGGGAGCCGTTCTCGCTGTGGCGCGAGGCGAGGAGCTTGTTGACGTCCGTCGCCGGGCCCTCGATGGTGCGGATGACCTGGCCCGACTCGAGCTGCTGCGCCACCACCACCAGCGGCTTCCCGCCCGACTGGCCGGAGGAGCCTACCTGCACTTCCATCACCGGAAGGCCCGCGATCCGGGGCACCGAGGCGCCCCGCTCCCGCTCGGCGCTGGCCCACGACACGGTGCGGAATACGGTGCCCGTCGCCGCGTCGAGGTTCGGCGCGAGCAGCTGGCCCGACGAGAGCACCGTGCCCACCGGCTCCATGGAGGGACGTGGCAGGGGGACCGTGTCGGGGAAGGAGGCCGCCCGCTGCGCGCGCGCCTCGGCAGCCGGTGCGGCCGGCTTCGGGCGCGGCGATCCGGCATCCGCCAGATCCACCCCCGCCGCGCCCTCGCGGCCGGTCAGTGAATCTGCCGCCGGGACCGCACTGTCCTGCGCACCAGGTGCGACACCCGCCGCCGCTTCCCCGGCCGCGGCGTCTCTCCCCGCCGCAAGCTCGGACTCCACACCCGCCGGCACCCCCCGCTCGTTCACTGCCTTGCCGGCCCACCCCAGGCCCAGCGCCGCGACCACGCTGGCCGCCCATGCGGCCGCGCGCCAGCGGGTGGCCCGCCGGGCCGACCGCGCGGCGGCGCGCTCCTGGAGCACCTCCACCGCCGGCGTGAACCGGCGCGGCGGAGCGAGCGTCGAAAGCAGCGCCGTCGTCCGGTCGCGCAGCGCCGCGATACCGTCACGGTGGTCCTGGCACTGGGTGCAGCCGGCCAGGTGGCTCTCGATTTCCACGCACTGCGACCGGCTGAGCGCCTGGTCGAGGTAGGCGTGGAGCTCGTCTTCAGGAATGTGCCGCATGGTCCCGTGTCTGGTGTTGGCGATCATAGGCGTCGACGAGGCGCTTGCGCGCCCGCGCGAGGGTGGTGCCCACCGCGCCCACGGCGAGCCCGGTCTGGGCCGCGATCTCGGGGTAGCTGAGCCCGCCGTCCCAGAGGAGCAGCACCTCGCGGTCGCGCGCGGTGAGCGCGGCGAGCGCGCCCTGCACGGCCGTCATCTGCTCGTCGTGCTCGACTTCCTCGTCGGCGGGCATCGACATCCGGGACGGCGCCTGCCCCGGGTCATTGGTCATCAGCGTCAGGTGCTTGCGCCGCCGGATCGCCGCGCGCGCCTCGTCCCTCGCGAGGTTCGCCGCGACGGCGAACACCCAGGCGCGCGGCTTCTCCGGCCGGTGCTGGAAGAGGCGCATGAAGACTTCCTGCGCCAGGTCCTCGGCGCGGTCGGCGTCCCAGACCTTCCGGTAGAGGAAGCGCACGACGGCGGTATAGGTCGTCTGGTAGAGCTTCTCCAGCTCATCCATCAGGGTGCTCCGCTGAGGCTGCCCGGTCGCGTGAACGCCCATAAGACGTTTCCCGGGGCCATGCTATGCACACCGGGCGTTCAGGCGGTCCGCCGGTGGCGGCGCCGGCGATCGAAGACGCAGCCCGGGTGCAGCGTCTGGCGCTTGGGCGGCCAGTCGAAGCAGAGGTCCGGCTTGGCCGTGCGCCCGTCCTTGCGGGAGCGCCCGTGGAGCGAGCAGTTGACGCTCCCCGGCTCGAGATACCCGCACGCGGAGATCATCTCCACGTCGATCGACCAGTCGCCGCCGCGCTCGATCTTGCAGAGATACGGCGACTGCCGCGAGCGCACCAGCGCCTCGAGGCGTCGCTGCTTCCGGGTGCACATGATCTCGACCTGCAGGTCCCGGCAGCACGCCGCCCCCTGCTTGTTGTCGGCGGTGCGGCAGGGCGCTCCGGCGCAGGGATTGTCTCCGCCGGCCACGACCGGCAGGGCGCGCGGGGCCGGCGGCGGCGGCGCAAAGCGCCGCACCGCAATCCGCCGCTTCTCGACTACCCGGAACCAGTCGCCCCCGAGCTGCCTCGGCTGCTCTGCACGCCGCGTGCCCGGGAGCGTCCCCTGGTAGCCGAAGGCCGTGCACGTCGCCTCGCCGCCCGCGCGCCGCAGGAAGCGGCAGGGTACGTGGAGCACGGCGTCGGTGTAGAGGTCCCCCCCGGACTCCCAGAGATCGAGAAAAGTGATATTCTGGGTGTGGCCCAGGAGCCAGGTGGCCTCGTGATCGAGCGATTCGGTGCCCTCGGCCAGCGACCCGACCCTGAGGGTGGCGCGGATGGCGGTGCACTGCCGGCCGAGGCCGGCGCAGGGAGGCGCCTGGATCAACGGTCCTCGGAGGGGAAGGGTTCGCAATTCGTACCGACGCAATATATACTTGTGAACTGGTTCACAAAGTAGGTTCCAGCGCGAAAGTACGGCTAGTCCAACTTCACTGTTCCGGAGAAGCGAAATGCGTGTGACATCGATGGTGGCTGGGCTCGCGCTCGCGGTGGCCGCTTGCGGCGGCGAGAACGCGGGCAATCAGGCGACGACGACCGACACCGCGGCGACCGCGGCACCGGCGGCCGCCCCCACGGCGACCGGGACGACGCACAACGTCGACATGGTCCTGGCCGACGGGCAGTACCGCTTCGTGCCTGAGGCGCTGACCGTGAAGGCCGGCGACGTGATCCAGTATCACAACCGGAGCGGCGGGCCGCACAACGTCGCGTTCTGGGCCGACAGCATGCCGTCGGGCGGCGCCGAGGCGATCCAGATCGTGGACCAGATGGCCCCGCTGACGTCGCAGATGGTCGTCGAGCAGGACGCGGTGATCACGGTGAACGTGGCCGCCAACGCGCCGACCGGCGAGTACCGCTACACCTGCCAGCCGCACTCGGCGATGGGCATGCACGGCCGGATGACGGTGCAGTAACCGCCGCCTTTCCGCTGCAGTGACGCTCGCCCGCGGGTACAATGCCCGCGGGCGACGTCGTTTACGGGCGCTCCGCCCGGAGCACCACCGCGCCCACGGTCGTCCCGATGAGCAGGCCCGCCATCGCGTCCACCGCATAGTGCATCTGGCAGTAGACCACCGAAACGACCAGCATCAGCGCCGGCACGACCAGCGCCATTCCCATGCGCCGCGACGCGCGCCACGAGGCGATCACCGCGGCCGCGGTCGCCGCGACGTGGGACGACGGGAAGGCCGCGCCGTACGAGCTTCCCCCCTCGAGCGCGCCGTACACCAGCCGCGCCATCAGGTTGTCCACGAACGGCCCTTCCGGGCGGGGGAAGACGTAGTACGGTCCGGCCACCGGCGCGAAGATGAAGAAGACGTAGCAGACCACGAAGGTGGTCATCACCATCAGCATGAAGCGGCGGAGCGCCGGCAGGTCGCGACGGACGGCGAGCAGCACCGGCGGCACCGTCAGGATCAGGTAGTAGCCGAGGTAGGCGCCGTGCAGCACGAAGGACCAGGTGGCGCTCGGCGCCGAGCGCCACCAGTCGCGGCTCGGCTGGCCGCCGAAGATGGCGGCCTCCCAGCCCTGGACCAGCGCGTCGTGGACCACGGGGTCGCCGCCGTTCAGCACGTCGAGCTCGGCGTACAGCCCGAAGAGGAGCAGGAGCGGCGCCACCTCGCGCAGCAGGCTCACCGACCGCCCGGGGCGCTCGAGGAGGAAGAGCCCGAAGAGCCCGAAGAGCAGCCCGTGCGCCACCAGCAGCCATTCCCAGCCGGCCATGCCGGGCGCGCGGAAGGCCACGACGATGCTGACCAGCGCGGAGTAGGCGAGCAGGACCTTCTCCACCGGGCGCAATCCCTCGGCGCCCGAATAGGTGATGGCAATGGACGCCATCGCTAGATCCACCCCGCGGCGCGATACCAGCGCCACGTCTCCGCGAGGCCGGATGCCATGTCGTGCGCCGGGCGCCAGCCGGTGTCCGCCATGAGCGGCGCGGGATCGCCGGTCCATGCCGGCTGGAAGAACTCGTTCGCCTTGTCGAGGTTGAGGATGGTGACACGGCCCAGCAGGCTGGCCACGCCGCCTGTGGCCGCCAGGATCACGCGGCCCAGCGGTTCCGGCACGCCGACGATGCGCACCGTGCGCCCCATGGCGCGCCCGACCAGCCGCACCAGGCCGGCGCTGGTGAGCACCTCGGGATGATTGGCGTAGTAGGTCTGGGCGGCGGCCGCCGGCGCCGCCGCCGCGAGCACCAGCGCATCGGCCAGGTCCGGGGCATAGACGGCCGACAGCTCCATCGAGCCGTCGCCGAAGACCGGCGCGATGCCGGTCCGCGCGATGCGGAACACCTTGATGAGATTGTCGCGGTCGTTCGGGCCGTAGATGGTCGGCGGCCGGAGGATGGTCCAGGGGAGTGCGCTCGCACGCACCACCTCTTCAGCGGCGAGCTTGCTCCGTCCGTAGGCGGTGACCGGGTGGGGCCGGTCCGCCACGGTCATCGGCACCCCCTTGCGGGAGGGTCCGCCGGCGGCCATCGAGCTCACCTGGATGAACCGCGGCCTTCCGGCCGCCTCGGCGGCGCGGACCACGTTGCCGGTGCCGTCGCGGTTGCCGGCCATGTAGGCCGCTTCGTTCCGCGCGGCCACGCTGCCGGCAACGTGAAAGATCACGTCCTGTCCCGCCACCGCCCGGGCCAGCGCCGCCTCGTCGTGGAGGTCACCGCGCTCGAGGCGGATGTCCGGCTTGAGCAGGCGGGCCGCTTTCGCGGGGGAGCGCACCAGTGCCGTGACCTCGTGCCCGTCCCGGGCCAGCCGCTCGACGAGGTGCCCGCCCACGAAGCCGGTGGCGCCGGTGACGAGCGCCTTCACACGGCCCGGTCGTAGAGGCGATAGGTCTTGTACACGGTGAAGCGCATCTTCTCGAGCCCGGCCCGCATCGCGGCGTTGTCCTCCAGGATCCAGCCCGCTTCGCCCCAGTACATGCCATGCTCGGCGGCCTTGGTCCAGATCCAGTGATAGAGCACGGCGTCGAGCCCCCGGCCGCGGTATTCCGGGAGGATGCCCAGCAGGGGAATCCGCGCCTTGCGGATCTTCTCGCGCCTGAGCCACCAGAGGAGCTTCGGCAGCACCGGAAGCAGGTAGCCCTTCCGGTTGCCGCGGAACACCACGTTGAGGTCGGGGAGTGCGAGGCCGAACCCCACGACCTTCCCGTCCTTCTCCGCCATGGGAATGATGTCGGGCACCACCACCGGGCGGAACTGCTCCGCAAGGTGCTCGATCTCCCGGTCGGTCATGGGGACGAACCCCCAGTTCTTCTCCCAGGCCGCGTTGTAGATCGCCTTGATGCGGTCCACCTCGCTGCGGAAGTCACGCAGGTCGAGCGCGCGAAGGGTGATGCCCATCCGCTGGCGCATGATCTCGACGGCCCGCTCGAGGCGCTCGGGCACCGGGTCATAGGCGGTGAGGGTGCGGTCGCCCCCCTGGTAGGCGAAGAGGTCCTTGGCCGGCGTGAGCCCGGCCCCGAGCAGGAGCTTCTCGTAGTAGGGGGGATTGTGCGGCATCATGACGGTGGGCGGGGAGGCGAACCCGTCCACCAGCAGGCCCGCCTCGTCGTTCACCGAGAACGAGGTGGGGCCGCGCATGGTGTCGAAACCGCGCTCGCGGAGCCAGCCGGCGGCGGCCTCCAGCAGGCGGTCCGCGACCTGCTGGTCATCCACGGCCTCGAAGAAGCCGAAGAAGCCGACCCGGTCGCCGTGGGTCTCGTTGTGGAGTCGGTTGGCGATCGCCGCGATGCGGCCGACGACCTCGCCACCGCGCTCGGCGAGGAAGTACTCGGCCTCGCCGTGCTCGAAGAAGGGATTCTTCCCGCGGTCGAGGGCCGCCGCCACGTCCCGACGCAACGGCGGGACCCACATGGGGTCCCGCGCATGGAGCCGGTACGGCAGTCCGATGAATCGCTTGACGTCCCTCGACCCCCGCGCCGCCCGGAGGCGGACGGCGTTGGTCAGACGACCCCCAGCTCGCGTCCGATCGTCGCGAACTGCTCGAGGCAGAAATCGATCTGCTCGAACGTGTGCGTGGCCATCACGCTGGTGCGGAGGCGGCACTGGCTGGGCGGCACGGCGGGCGGCATGACCGGGTTGGTGAAGACCCCGGCGTCGAAGAGCCGGCGCCACATGACGAAGGTCTTGTCCATCGGCCCGATGAGCACGGGGACGATGGGGGTCTCGGTGGGCCCGATCTCGAAGCCCAGGGAGCGGAAGCCCTCCTGGAGCCGCCGGGTGTTGGCCCAGAGCTGGGTGCGGCGCTCCGGCTCGTCCTGGAGGACCTGCAGCGCGGCGAGCACGCCCGCGGTGTTGGCGGGCGGCAGCGACGCGGTGAAGATCAGCGGCCGCGCGTGGTGCCGGATGAAGTCGACGATCTGCTCCGACGCGGCCACGAACCCGCCGATCGAGGCGAGCGACTTGGAGAAGGTGCCGGCGATGACGTCCACCTCGTCCACCACGCCCCAGTGCGCCGCGGTGCCGTCGCCGTTGGGCCCGATGACCCCGAGCGCGTGGGCATCGTCCACCGCCAGCGCGGCGCCGTACTTCCGGCCCACGCGGAGCAGGCCGGGGAGGTCCGCGATATCGCCCTCCATCGAGTAGACGCCGTCCACCACGATGAGCGCGCCCTTGCCCGCGTTGCGCTCCATCTTGCGCTCGAGGTTGGCCAGGTCGCCGTGGTTGAAGCGCTCGCTCTCGCCGAAGGACATCTTGGCGCCGTCCACGATCGAGGCGTGGTCCAGCTTGTCGAGGAAGACGACCTCGCCGCGGGTAACCAGCGCGCTGATGAGGCCGAGATTGGCGTTGTAGCCGGTGGAGAAGACGAGGCACGACTCCTTGCCGAGGAACTGGGCGATGGCGTCCTCGAGCTGGCCGTGGAGGTCCAGCGTTCCATTGAGGAACCTGCTGCCGGTGCAGCCGGAGCCGTAGCGGGTGAGCGCGCGCGCCGCCGCTTCGAGGACCCGCGGATGGTGCGTCAGGCCGAGGTAGTTGTTCGACCCCAGCATGATCCGCTTCCGGCCCTCGATCATCACCACCGTGTCTTCCGACTCGGAGATGGGCTTGAAGTACGGGTACAGCCCTGCAGCCTTCACCTCGCGAGCCTTGGTGAAGTTCCGGCACTTGTCGAGCAGCGCGACGTGCTGGAGCGTCTCTGTATCCACGGTGCCTCGGTCGAGAAGGGTGTGAGGAGTCGGAACCCCACATCGCTTTGTCACGGAATGGCTTAAATTAGCGGGCGGCGCCACCCCGCACAAGCCAAAAGTTGCACCGGAGCCGGCGGCTGGATCCTTGACAGGGCCCGGTCCTTGCAACATATTCGTTGCAACCAGAGGGAGCGCGCCCATGACCGCCCGTGCCCAGCTCGAGTCCCACCGTTCCGCCCTCGCCGGCGCCGCCGTTGACGCCGGCGAGGTGGCCCTCGGCAGCCGGGCCGCGCTGGCCGCCTGGGTCGGCACCCACCGGAGCCAGATCACCCGCGCCGCGCGGGGCCAGGAGCTGGGCGGGGAAGAGGGCTGGCGCCTTGCCGCCCTGGCGGCCGTGGTCACGGCACTCCTCGCCGTCTACGAGCCCGCCGTAGTGCCCGGCTGGATCCACGGCAACAACCCCCATCTCAGCGACCGCCGGCCCCTCGACGTCCTCGCCGCCGGCGACCTGGCTGCCGTCATGGCCGCCGTCCAGGCCACCCGCACCGGAGCTTACGCCTGACCGCTGTCCCCGACGCGGGCAGCAGGCTCTGGAGGTGCTTCCCCTGGGACCCCGCCGCTCCCCCCGGTTCCCCGTTCTCTCCATCCCACCTCGCCCGCGGCCAGACCATCGGCCGGTTCGACCTGCACGACCGCCCACCGGTCCGCTACCTCGCCGAATCGCCCGACCATGCCCTGGGCGAGGCGCTGAGCGCGTTCCGGGGGACCGAGTTCCAGCCCGGCTACCTGCGCCAGGGCGGCTTCCGGCTCGCGCTGGTCGAGGTCATTCTCGGCGAAGCGCTCGCCGGCGCGATCCCCGACTGCACCGATCCCGCCGTGCTCACCGCATACGGGCTGCGTCCGGACGAGCTGGCCCACCACGACCGGACGCTCACCCAGGCAATTGCCCGCCGGCTGCACGCGGCCGGCACTGACTCGGGGAGCCCGGCCGGGTTCCGCTGGTGGTCGGCGCTCACCGGGGCGTGGCACGCGACCGTGCTGTTCACCGATCGGGAGGGGGAGCAGCTCGCGTTCGGCACGCCGAAGGTGGTCGAGCCGCGCGACCCGGCATTGCTCCGCGCCCTCATGGTGCTGGGGATCCGGGTGCGCTGATCAGCGGTCGGTGATCGCCGCGATGATGCCCCTGGGCACGATCTCGTTCCGGAACCCGGTCCACACACCGCCGTGCCCGTAGTTCCCCGCCGTGAAGACGACCACCAGCTCCAGATCCGGCACCACGATCAGCAGCTGCCCGCCGTTGCCGTTCGCTTCGTATTCCCGCCACGCGCCACCGCCGGACTCGAGGGTGTGGAGGTGCCAGGCGTACCCGTCCGACGAGCGCTCGGAGGTCCTGACCAGCGGCGCGGTCGAGCGGGCGACCCAGTCCTGGGGAACGATGCGCTGCCCGCGCCAGACGCCGCCGTCGAGGTAGGCCTGGCCGAGCTTGAGCAGGTCGCGGGGACGCAGGCGGACGCCGCCGCCCTGATAGCCCTCGAGCGTCGGCATGAGGTTGAAGTGCCAGCGGCCGAAGCCGAGCGGCTTTGCGACGGTGCGGTCGAAGAGCGCGGGCAGCCAGGTGCCGGTGGCGTCGGTGAGCGCCGCGCCGACCAGGTTCATCCCGGCGGAGCAGTAGGCGTAGTGCGAGACGGGATCGTGGACCATGGGCAGGTCGAGGGTGTACTTCCACCAGTCGGGCTGGGCGGCCTGCGACTGCATGGTCTCTTCGTTGCCGGGCGAGGCGGCGTCATTGTCGTCGCAGGCGAGCCCGGACGTATGCGTCATCAGGTGGCCGAGCGTGACCTGCGCCTTGCGCGGATCGGGATTGGCGAAGGGCCCGCGCGCCGCGAGCAGCCCGTACACCGGGCTGTCCGGCGAAATCGGCGCGCCGGCCAGCATCGCGGCGCCGACCATCACCGAAGCGAAGGTCTTGCCGGCCGAGCGGGTGTCGTGCGGCGTGTCGCGGTCGTAGCCGAAGAAGTACTCCTCGAGCACCAGGCGGCCCCGGCGCGCCACCAGGAGCGAGTGGATGAGCGGCGCCCGGGGATGCAGGAAGTCGCTGCCGGCGATGTCCTGCACGATGCGCGCGAGCGCCGCTTCGTCCATGCCCACGCGCGAGGCGCGCGCGGTGCGCCAGCCATCGTCGTCGCCGGCCGGTGCCTTGTACTGGTATCGCGCGTCGCGGGGGAGACGCGGAACGAGGCGCGGCGCCGAGTCCGGCTCGCGGGGGGTGAGCACCAGTGTGCGCTCGAGGCCGGGCCAGGGGATCGTGAGCGTGCGGCGCGTGGAGTCGAACGCCGCGGCGAGAGCGATCTCGGGCTGGTCCTCGCCGGGCCGGGCGGCGAAGCGGACGGAGTCTCCGGCCACGGCGATGCTGAAGCGCAGCCAGGCGCCGAGCGAGTTGCGCTCGGGATTGCGGAAGACGCCGACCAGCGAGCTGTCCCGGCGCCGCGCCACGGTGAGATAGACGGAGAAGGACTCTCCCAGGGGCGTCACCACGCCGCGCCAGCGTTCGCGGCCGCGCGGAGCGAGGACCAGCGGGGTCGCGTACGCCTGGCCTGTCGTCGGGCCGGCGGGCTGGATCCAGAAGCCTTCCACGCCGCGCTTGCCGGCCAGCGCGCCGCGGAACTCTCCGGCGCCGCCCGGCACGAGCAAGCGGACGGAGTCGCTGGGGGCGGGGAAGGACAGCGCATGCCCGCCGATCGATGCATGCCACTGGCCTCCGGCGCGCCGGAGCTCGAGCTCGCCGCGCAGCTCGGGTCCGAAGCTCGTATCCACGGCCCAGAGGCCGATCAGGGCCTCGCCCGGCAGCGCAGGGTGCGGCCCGGGCTGCGTCGCGGGGGACTGCTGCGCTTCGACCGCCTTCGGCAGCGCCAGCCGGCCAGGGGCCGCGAACATGGCAGAGGAGAGGAGCAAGGCGAGGGCAGGGCGGATCGTCACGGGCTTCTCCCGGGCGTGTAGATCTCTGAACCCCGGAAGCTCGCGCCGGTTGCGCGCGCTGTCGGCTCCCCGGCAGGATTCAGCCATGTGCGGACGCTTCACGCTGATCATCGACGGCGAGCGCCTCGTGGCGCTCTGGGGCTGGACCACCCGGCTCCCGATCTTCCCCCGGTTCAACATCTCCCCGACGCAGGATATCCTCGCCGTGAGGCTCGAGCATGGCATGCCGGCCCCGGTGATGCTGCGCTGGGGCCTGGTCCCACACTGGGCCAAGGACCCGTCGGTGGGCACGAAGATGATCAACGCGCGCGCCGAGACGCTGCTCGAACGGCCGAGCTTCCGGGAGGCGTTCCGGCGCCGGCGCTGCCTGATCGTCGCTGATGGATTCTACGAGTGGCAGCAGGCGCCGGGGAAGCAGCCCTACTGGATTCATCCTGCCGCTGGGGAGATGCTCACCTTCGCCGGGCTCTGGGAGAGCTGGACGGGCACCAGTGGAGAGGTCGTGGAGAGCTGCACCATCGTCACCACGACGGCGAACGGCGCGCTCGCGGGCATCCATCACCGGATGCCAGTCATCGTGCCCGAGCGCGACCGCACCCGCTGGCTCGACGTCTCGCTGCCGGTCGAGCAGGTGGCGGACCTGCTGCGGCCGGCGCCGGACGACCTGCTGGTCGCGACACCGGTCTCGCGCTACGTGAACAGCGCGGCGAACGAGGGGCCGGAATGCCTCGCGGGCGAGGCGACAGGCCCGATCCAGCTCGACCTGACGGTGCCGGAGCAGCCGCCCGGGCGTTAAATTGCCGCGGTCAGGGGCGTTAGCTCAGTTGGGAGAGCACCTGCTTTGCAAGCAGGGGGTCACCGGTTCGAGCCCGGTACGCTCCAT
>CAMLLJ010000020.1 GCA_946480845.1 uncultured Gemmatimonadota bacterium | reverse complement strand
CCGGGGTGCGCTGGGTTTTACGGGGGGGCGGGCACCTACTCCACTGGCACGTCCTCCCTCCCGCCCCATTCGGTCCAGGAACCGTCGTACACCGCCGTGTCCTCGTGCCCCAGCACATGCAGCGCGTGGACCAGCGCGCAGGCCGTGACCCCCGACCCGCACGACGCCACCACCGGCCGCGCGAGGTCGATGCCCGCGCGGGCGAACTTCCGGCGCAGTACCGCCGGCGGCAGCATCGTGCCGTCGGGACCGACCAGCTCCGTATAGGGAAGGCTGAGACTCCCGGGAATGTGTCCCGAACGGAGACCGGGACGCGGCTCCGGCGCCGTGCCGGCAAACCGCCCGGCGGACCGGGCATCGATCACCTGCTCAGCCGCGGTACCGAGGTTGGCGCGCATTGCCGCCAGGTCGCGGACGCGGGCGGGATCGAGGCGGGCCTCGAAGTCGCCCTGACCCGCACGGCCGGCTCCGGCCTCGAGGGTCCGGCCCTCGGCGCGCCACTTGCCGAAGCCCCCGTCCAGGACCGCCACTCGCGCATGGCCGAAGACGCGGAACATCCACCAGGCCCGCGCGGCACTCATGTTGGCGCCCGAGTCATCGTAGACGACGATGGTGTCGCCGCTGGAGAGGCCCAGGCCCCGCATGCTGGCGGCGAACGCCTCCGGGGAAGGGAGCATGTGCGGGAGGCCGCTCGAGCGATCGGAATTTTCCTCGAGATCGAACCGGACGGCGCCGGGGATGTGCGCGGCCAGGAATTCGGCCGCAGCATCACGGCCCGATGCGGGCAGGTACCAGGACGCGTCCACCGGACGCACCCGTGGATCGGCCAGGCGCTCAGCGAGCCAGCCGGTGGAGACGAGCGGGGGGAGGTCGGCGCCGGCGGCCATGGGCGCCGGCTACGCGTTCTCGCGCTCGAAGCGGCGCATGAACTCCACCAGCGCGCGGCAGCCCTCGACGGGCATGGCGTTGTAGATGCTCGCCCGCATGCCGCCCGCCGAGCGGTGCCCCTTGAGCCCGTCGAGCCCGGCCTTGGTGGCCTCGGCGACGAAGCGCTTCTCCAGCTCCTCGCTCGGTGCCCGGAAGCAGACGTTCATCAGCGACCGGCTCTCCCCCTCCACGGTGGCGCGGAAGAAGCGGCTCTGGTCGAGGAAGTCGTAGACCACGCGCGCCTTCTCCGCGTTGCGTTCCGCCATGCCGGCGAGCCCGCCCATGTCGCCGATCCAGCGGAACACCTCGCCCATCACGTAGATGCCGAAGGTCGGCGGCGTGTTGTACAGCGATCCGGCCTCGGCGTGAGTGCGGTACTGCAGCATGGTGGGCAGGCCCTGCGCACCGCGCTCGACGAGGTCCTTCCGGATGATCACCAGCACCACGCCGGACGGCCCCAGGTTCTTCTGGGCCCCGGCATAGATGAGCCCGTACCGGCTCACGTCGATCGGCCGGCTGTACATGTCGCTGGACGTGTCGGCGACGAGGGGCACGCCCGGCGGGACGGCCGGCTCGGCGCGCCACTGGGTGCCGTAGATGGTGTTGTTGGTGGTGAGGTGGACGTACGCCGGCGAGGCCGAGTAGCGGATCGCGTCCGCCGGCGGGATGGCGAGGAACTTCCCCGCCTTGCCCGACGCCGCCTCGTGCACGGTGCCGACGAGCTTTGCCTCCTTCACCGCCTTTTCCGACCAGACGCCGGTGACCAGGTAGTCCGCCGTCCCTCCCTCGGGCAGGAAGTTCATCGGCACCATGGCGAACTGGGTCGAGGCGCCGCCCTGGAGGAAGAGCACGTGGTAGTCGTCGGAGATGCCGGCCAGGTCGCGGCACATCCGCTCGGCGTCGGCGATGACGGCATCGAACACCTTGCCGCGGTGGCTGTGCTCCATGATGCCGATGCCGCTGTCCGCCACGTTCCAGATGTCGCGCTGGGCCGCCTTGAGCACGGGCTCGGGGAGGGTGCCGGGCCCGGCGCCGAAGTTCCAGATGCGGTCGCTCATGTGCGGCTCCGATCGATGGCGGTGAGGTCGACGCTGATGATGTGAGCGTTCCCGCTCCGGATCGCCTCCAGCGCGGCGGCGTCGGGCGGCGAATCGAGGTGCACGCGGGCGAGCGTCGCCTTGGCGCCGTGATAGATGATGTTCTCGACCTCCTCGACGTTGACGCCGCGCGCCGCCAGCTCGCGGAAGACGTCGGCGAGCACGCCGGGGCGGTTGAGGTGCCGGACGGACAGCACGTGGGTGGCGGCGCTCTTGGCCAGCCGGTTCACGCAGTTGGGCACGCCGCCCCGCTCCATGTACTCCTGCACGATGCGCAGCACCTCGTGCGCGATGGCGATCTGCGCCTGCTCGGTGGACGCGCCGACGTGGTGGGTCACGTAGACGCCGGGCTCCTTCACCAGGTCGTTGGCGATGGTGCCGGTGCCGCCGGCCGGCTCCTGCTGGAAGACGTCGAGCCCGGCGCGGATGCCGCGGGTGCGGACGGCCTCGCGCAGGGCCGCCTCGTCCACCACCGAGCCGCGCGATGTATTGATCAGGTACGCCCCGCGGCGCATCGACGCGAGGAACTCGGCGTTCACCAGGTCCTTCGTTTCGGCCGTGGCCGCGACGTTGATCGAGACCGCGTCGCTCACCCGCGCCACCTCGAGCGGCGTCTCGCAGTAGGTGACGCCGAGCTGCTCGGCGCTCTCGATGGTGAGGTTCCGCGACCAGGCGGCCACGTGCATCCCGAACGCCTTGGCCCGCACCGCGATCTCGCGGCCGATCTGGCCCAGTCCCACGATGCCGAGGGTGCGGCCGTGCAGCCCGCGGGCCTTCGAGTATTCGGCCTTGTTCCAGGTGCCGGCGCGGCTGTCCGCCACCTGGTCGGGCACCCGCCGGTCGCAGGAGAGGAGGAGCGCCAGCACCAGCTCGGCGACGGCGACGGAGTTGCGGCCCGGGCAGTTGGAGACGAAGACGCCGCGCGCCGAGGCCGCGGGCACGTCGATCGTATCGATGCCGGCCCCGGCGCGGATCACCAGGCCGAGGCTCGGGCCCGAGCCCAGAGCGGCCGCCGTCACCTTCGTGCTCCGGACGATGAGCACGCTCGGATCGGTCTCTGCCAGCGCCGCCGGCAGCTCGTCGGCCGTGAGCTCGGGGCGCATCACCACGGTGCAGCCCAGCTCCTTCAGCCCGTCGATGCCCACCTTCTCGAACTTGTCCGCGATCAGGACCTTCATGCGGGGGCGCGTCCTCCATCCTCGGGTGGCTGGTCCAGCGTGTGCACGAACAGGCCGCTGCGCAGCTTGGGCTCGAACCAGGTGCTCTTCGGGGGCATCACCTCGCCGGCGTCGGAGACGGCCATGAGCTGGTCGAGGGTCGTGGGGAACATCGAGAAGGCGATCGCCGCCGCGCCCGAATCGACCCGGCGCTCGAGTGCCTCCGGTCCCCGGATGCCGCCGACGAAATCGATCCGCTCGTCGGTGCGCACGTCACCGACGCCGAGCACCGGGCCGAGCACCAGCTCGTGCAGCAGGCTCACGTCGAGCGAGCGGATCGGGTGCCCGGCGTCAATGCGCGCGGGATCGAACTCGAGCAGGTGCCACGATCCGTCGAGGTACACGCAGACCGACCCCGCCCTGGGCGGCTCGGGCGAGTCCGCTGGGCGCACCGTGCCCGCCTCACGGAGCCGCTCGAGCACCCGGGCCGGGGACTGGCCCGCCAGGTCGCGCACCACGCGGTTGTAGGGCAGGATGCGGAGCTGGTCGTCGGGAAAGAGCACGGCGAGGAACCAGTTGTACTCCTCGTTGCCGTGGTGCTCCGGGTTGGCGCGCTGCAGCTCGCGGCCCGCGCGCCAGGCACTCGCCGAGCGATGGTGTCCGTCGGCCACGTACGCCACCGGGACGGTGCCGAAGAGCTCGGCCCAGGGCCGGGTGTCCTCGATCCTCCAGACCACGTGCCGGACGCCGTCAGGGGCCGTGAAGTCGTAGAGCGCCGCCTCGCGGGTGACCGGATCGGCGAGCCGGTCGAGCTCGGGACGGGCCCGGTAGGTGAGGAAGACCGGCTCGGCATTGGCGCCCAGCTCGAGCACGTGGCGGGTGCGGTCGTCTTCCTTGTCCTTCCGCGTCTTCTCGTGCTTGCGGATGACGTCGCGCTCGTAATCGTCGATATGCACGCACCCGACCAGGCCGGTCTGGGTGCGGCCGTCCATTACCTGCCGGTAGAGATAGAAGCAGGGCGCCGGCTCACGGATGAGCGTGCCGTCGCGCTGGAAGCGCTCGAGCGCGTCGCGGGCGGCCGCATAGACGCGGTCGTCGTGGGGGTCGGTGTCCGGGGGGAGGTCGATGTCGGAGCGGCCGACGTGCAGAAAGCTGTGCGGGTTTCCCGCGGCGAGCGCGGCGGCTTCGTCCCGGTTCACCACGTCGTAGGGGACGGCGGCCACCTGCGCGGCGAGCGCGGGGGCGGGACGGAGTGCCCGGAATGGGTTCAGTCGCAATCGTTCCTCGTCCTGCCGCGGCGGCGTGCCGCGGCGACACATCCTACTCGCCTCGCGGCGCCCTTCGCAACTCCGGCGGCGCGCCGCCGTAGTGCCATTCACCCCACCAGCCCTGGAGTCCCGATGCCTTCGCGCCACACGCTCGCGCCGCTCCTCGCCGCTCTGGCGATTCCGCTCCTGCCGGCTCTCCATGCCGCCCGGGCGCCGTCGGTCGAGGAGTACCTGATCCCCCGCAGCGGCAACTTCCCGCACGATCCCGCGGTCGGCGCGGACGGCATCGTCTGGTACACCGACCAGACCAACAGTTACATCGGCAGGCTCGACCCCGAAACGGGGCAGATCACCGACTACGAGACCCCGACGCCCGCCTCCGGCCCGCACGGCATCGAGGTGGCGCCGGACGGGATGGTCTGGTACACGGCCCAGCGCACGGGGCTGCTCGGGCGCCTCGATCCCCGGACCGGGAAGATCGACGAGTTCCCGCTCCCCCCGGAGGCGAGGCACCCGCACACGCCGATCGTGCATCGCGGCGCCGTCTGGTTCACCGACGCCAACAACAACAGCTTCGGCCGCCTCGACCTGGCCACCGGCAAGGCCGACGTCTGGATGTCGCCGACGCCGCGCTCGATCCCGTACGGCATGCGGGCCGCGCCCGACGGGTCGGTCTGGATCGCATTCCTGGGCACCAACAAGCTGGGCCGGGTGGACCCGGCCACCGGCGCGCTGCGCGAGTTCGAGCTGCCCGCCGCGGGCGCGCGCCCGCGACGCCTCGCCGTCGGCAGCGACGGCATCGTCTGGTACACCGACTATGCTCGCGGGTACCTGGGTGCGCTCGACCCGGCCACGGGCGCCGTGCGCGAATGGCGCTCGCCCTCCGAGGAGGCGGGCCCCTACGGCATCGCGATCGCGACCGACGGCAGGATCTGGTACAACGAGGCCCGGACCAGCCTGATGGTGGCGTTCGACCCGAAGTCGGGGAAGATGGAGACCGTGCCCATTCCCACTTCCGGCCCCGTGGTCCGGCACATGGTCAGCGACTCGCTGCGGGGCCGCCTCTGGCTGGCGCTCAGCGGCACGGGACGGATCGGGATGATCCAGCTCGCGCGCCCGGCGCGCTGAGGGGCGCCGGGAGGCGCGCGCCGTGCTTGCGCCTCCCCGGCTTCGCCCGCTAAGCTCCAGCAAGTTCCCTTCACCAAGGCCACTTCCCCTTGTCCGACGAAGCATCCCTGGGCGTCCTCGAGCTGACCGGCCGGGGCGCCGGATTCCTGCGCCGCCGGGAGGCGGCGTACCTGCCCACCGACGGCGACGTGCACGTGCCCGAGCGGCTGGTCCGCGACCTCCGCCTGCGCCTGGGCGACGAGGTCGCCGGCACGACCGCCGCGGGCCGCGGCCGGAACCCGACGCTCACCCGCGTCACCGCCGTCAACGGGCAGGACCCGGCGGCGCTCGCCCAGCGCCCCGACTTCGCGCGGCTCAGCGCGGTGCACCCCAACGAGCGGCTGACGCTCGAGTGCGGCATCCAGCGGCGGGGCCAGCCGGACTACACCAACCGCGTCATCGACCTGCTCTGCCCGATGGGCAAGGGGCAGCGCGCCCTGATCGTCGCCCCCGCCAAGGCGGGGAAGACGACCGTGCTGCAGAACATCGCCGAAGGAGTCAGCACCAACTACCCTGACGCGACCCTCTTCATCATGCTGGTGGACGAGCGGCCCGAGGAGGTCTTCGAGCTGGAGGCCGCCGGCTTCGGCGAGGTGATCGCATCCAACTTCGACCAGCCGGCAGCGCGCCACGTGGCCATCACCGAGCTCACCCTGGAGCGCGCGCGGCGCCGGGTGGAGCTCGGGCTCGACGTCGTCCTGGTGGTGGACTCGCTCACCAGGCTCGCCCGGGCGTACAATTCGACCGAGCGCGGCAGCGGCCGCACGCTCTCCGGCGGGCTCGGCGCGGAATCGCTGGAGAAGCCGAAGCGGTTCCTCGGGAGCGCGCGGCGCATCGATCCGGCCCAGGGCGGCGGGTCGCTCACCATCATCGCGACGGCGCTGGTGGATACCGGGAGCAAGATGGACCAGGTGATCTTCGAGGAGTTCAAGGGCACCGGCAACAGTGAGCTGGTGCTGAGCCGCGAGCTGGCCGAGCGCCGGATCTTTCCGGCGGTGGACCTGGTGGCGAGCGCCACGCGGCGCGAGGAGCTGCTGCTCGGCGCCGAGGAACTCGAGGTGTCGCGCCGGATCCGGGCGCGCATGGCGGGCATGACGCCGGTGAACGCGATGAACGACCTGCTCACCGACCTGCGGCGGACGCGAACCAACGACGAGTTGGTGAGCGCCCTCGCCGGCGAATGTATCTGATTCGGCTCGCCTCCGGCCGGGAGGCGGCGTTCGCCACCATCCAGGAGCTCGCGCTGGCGATCCAGCGCGGCGACGTCGACCGCAGCGCGCTGATCTTCCACCGCCGCACCGGCGAGTGGCTTCCCATCGAACGCCATCCGCATTTCTTCGCGCAGGCCGCCTCGGGCCCGCCGCGGCCCGCGGGGCCGGCCACGCTGGCTCCCGTCGCGGACGACGATCCAGTCGTTCCGACGCCGCTCGTCGTGCCGACGCCCGCTCCCCCGACGCCCGTGTCGCCCCCGCCGGCGCCGACCCCCGCGGCGGACACCTCCTTCGTTGCGCCGACACCGATGGCGCCACCCATCGCCCCGCCGCCGCCACCGACCCGCGCCGCGACCCTGGCGCCCAGGCCCGCGCCGCTGAAGCCGGCGCCACCTCCGCCGCCAGCCGAGCCGCCCGCCGAAGCACGGGAACGCGGGCGGACCGCGCCCCGGCCCGAGGCCCCCGCTCCCGACCGCGCGCCCGGGCGCAAGCGCAGTCTCGCGATGCTCCTGGCCGCCGCCGTGATCATCATCGGCGGGGCCGGGGGCATCGTGATCGGACTCAAGCTGAGGCCCGCGGACGGGGCCGAGGCGGGATCGGACACCGCGGGCGGCTACCGCCCCGCACCGGCGCCGTCGTCGCTGGTCCGGCCGGATCCTGCAGCCGCGGTGCCTTCTGAGGGCCCGGCGCCCGCGCTCCCCGCTGCGCGCCGCGGCGACCCGCTGGCCCCGGTCTCCGCCGACTCGCTGGACGCGAGGCATGCGCGGACCTTCGCCGCATCGCAGGCGCAGCTCCAGAGCGAGCTGCAGGCGGTGGGGCTGGACAATGTGTTCGGGGTGCGGTCGTTCGCGACACCGGAAGGGGCCCGCGCGGGCCGGCGCATCGTGGCGGCTGCGCTCAATGTGATCGGGCAGTTCCACCGCCGCGAGGTGATGATCGACCAGGCTTACCGCGACACCGCGGCCTTCCAGACGACCCGCGCCGGCTGGAGCCGTGCCGAGCGCGATGCATGGGACGCGCGCCCGACGCTGCGCGAGGCCTACGCCGCGGCCGACCTGGCCGAGTCGCTCCTTGCCGACGCGGACAGCCTGCTCTCCATTCTCTCGGGCGCGGAGTCCTACGAGGTACGGGGGGACACCATCCACTTTGCCGACCCGGCCGTGGCGGCGAGCTACCGGGCGCAGCGCTCCCGGATAGCACAGCGGTCGGGAGAGCCCGTGGGCGATCCCGACCGCCGTCCGACGCTGGCGCTGGTGCGGCGCAGCGTCGATCCGCTGGTGCTGCCGGAGGGCGCGCCCTGACGGGCGTGCCCGGCCGGCTCAGCGGGCGTGCTGTTCCTTCCGGCGCCGCCTGCGCGCCGCTGCGGACTTGAGCTGCCGTGCGACGCTGGGCTTGGTGTAGTACCGCTTCTGCCGCAGCTCACGCAGGATTCCCGACCGCTGCATCTTCCGCTTGAAGGCCTTGATGGCCCACTCGATGCTGTCGGTCTCGGACAACCGGATCTCGATCATTGATTCTCCGCCGTACCGCGGCTCAGGCGCGGACTCGGGTGACGTTCTCGGCAGCGGGGCCCTTCTGGCCCTGCACGATATCGAACTCGACGGCCTCGCCCTCGGCGAGCGACTTGAAGCCCTGACCCTGGATCGCGCTGTGGTGGACGAAGCAGTCCTTCTGGCCGCCGTCGGGCGTAATGAAGCCGAAACCCTTGGCGTCGTTGAACCACTTCACCTTGCCGGTGGTACGCATGCTGGTGCTCCCTCAGGTTGTCCGGTCGGGCCAGGGGTGCCGGCCGACACGATGCTCGCGGTTGCCGCCCCCGCGCGGGCCTGTCCGCCGGCGGCCGCGATGGTTCGGCCTGTCCCGGTGGACGACTCTCTGAACACAGGAAAGGGACCCGACATACGCCAGGTCCCTAGGTGTTCACTGGTGTAGCGCCAGCCATCGGCCGGCGGAGCTGGGGAGAGAAGATGGCGGAATCCCCGCAGTCTGTCAACTGTGTACCCCTGACGCCGTTACCCCATCCGCCGGGGTCCGCCGGTCCTCGTCGATCACCACCCGCAGCACCTCGCGCCTGAGCCTGGACCGCACCCGGGCCACCAGCAGCAGCGCCGCGATGGCAAGCCCCGCCGCGAGTCCCCACCAGAGCCCGGGCGGCCCGAGCCCCGCCCCGAACCCCAGGGCGAGGCTGATCGGCAGCCCCAGGAGCCAGAACCCGATCAGGCCCACGGCCATCGGGTACCGGGTGTCGGCCACACCCCGCAGCACACCGGCCGAGACCACGTGCAGGCCGTCGAAGACCTGGAACACCCCCGCGATCGGAATCAGGATGCTCGCGAGCGCCAGCACTGCCGGGTCGCTCGAGTAGGCGGACGCGAAGAGCCGCGGCACCAGCAGGAACGCGGCCGCGGCGAGCGCCATGAATCCGAGGCCCACCAGCAGGGCGGCGCCGGCGGCCCGCCGCGCCTCCGCCTGCTCGCCCCGCCCGATCGCCTGTCCGACTAGGACCGTGGCCGCCCCCGCGACGCCGAGCGGGACCATGAAGGTGAGCGACGCCAGGTTGAGCGCGATCTGGTGCGCCGCCACCGCCTCCGTCCCCAGCCGCCCCATGAGCAGACCCACCGTGCCGAACACGCCGAACTCGAGCTGCATGTGCACGCCGATGGGCGCCCCGAGCGCCACCATCCGCCCGAGTGCGCGGGCATCGAAGCTCTCGGAGCGCCAGGGCAGCAGGTAGCGCCGCACCGTGGGCCAGGCCAGCGCCACGATGCCCGCCAGCATCGCCCAGCGGGAGAGCGTGGTGGCCCACGCCGAGCCGTCGGCGCCCAGCGCGGGAAAGCCCAGCTTGCCGAAGATCAGCACCCAGTTGAGGCCGACGTTGAGCAGGTTGGCCAGGACGATCACGGCCACGATCGCCCGCATGCGCCCGAGCGCCTGCAGGGTCTGGCGGAAGACCACGAAGGCGTAGAAGGGGAAGACGCTGGGGATCTCCCGCAGCACGTATCCCGAGGCGATCGGCACGACCTCCGCCGGCTGGCCCAGCGCCTCGAGGAAGGGGCCCGTCGCCAGCAGCAGCAGCGAGGCCGGCAGGCTCAGCAGGAGCGACAGCACGATGCCGCGCTGGAGCCCCCGGGATACCGCCGGCTCGTCCCGGGCGCCGACCGCCTGCGACACCACCGGATCGAGCGCCAGCAGCACGCCCATGCCGAAGACGCACACGGCGAAGAAGTAGACGTTGCCGAGCGCCACGCCGCCGAGCGCCGCCGCGGAGATGTGGCCCACCATGACCGAGTCGGCGACGCCCATCGTCATGAGGCCGACCTGCACGGTGACCACCGGCAGGGCAAGTGCCAGCAACTCGCGCAGGGTCTCCTGCGTAGGGCGGAACGGCGACCGGTGCGACATGGGCGGGGGAATCTAGCGGGAGCAACCACGCGACCGCACGGCGCATCTCACTTGAAGGCGCCGCTCAGGGGGACGCGACGATGGGCGAGGTTTCGCGCAGGGAGTTCGTGGCTTGGGGCGGCATGACGGCTGGCCTGCTGCTCGGCCCCGGGGCGCGCCGCCTCGCCGCGCTCGCTCCGGCCGCGTCGCGCGCTGCGACGTGGGTGCCGAGCGAGGCGCTCCTCAAGGACCTTCCCCGCCTGCTCGAGCTCGCCATGGTGCCCGGCATCGCCGTGTCGGTGATCGAGGGCGGGCGTACCTGGCAGCGCGGGTTCGGCCTCGCCTGCCGAGACCCGGAGCGCCCGGTCGGATCGGCCACGCTCTTCGAGGGCGCCTCGCTCGGGAAGCCCGTCTTCGCGGCCCTGGTGCTCCGGCTCCGCGACGCCGGCCTCCTCGACCTCGACCGGCCGCTGCACGACTATCTCCGGCTTCCCGATGCCGACGGCCGCACCCGGCGTATCACGGCGCGGCACGTCCTCTCCAACACCACAGGCCTCCCCAACTGGCGGCTCGAGCCGGGCCCGCTGCGTCCCGAGTTCGATCCGGGGAAGAAGTTCTCGTATTCAGGGGACGGGTACTTCTACCTGCAGCGGGTGATCGAGCAGGTCACCGGCAGCTCCACCGAACGGACCATGGCCGAGCACCTGTTCGTGCCGCTGGGCATGACGTCGAGCTCCTATGCCTGGCGCCAGGACTTCGGCACGATCATGGCGAAGGGCTACGACTCCGAAGGCGAGGTGCTCGAGGTCTATGCGGACATGGGCCGGCGCTTCGCGCGCGTGGCCGGGGACATGAAACGGCCGATGCACGACTGGATGTTTGCCGACATGGAACGGGCGATGGCCGCGGCGTTTCCCGACCTGCCGGTCCTGCCGGTGTACATGATGCCGAACGCGGCCGGCTCATTCCTCACCACCATCTCCGACTACAGCCGGTTCCTGGGGGCGGTGGTGGAGCCGGGCAATCCCTTCCTCTCCGCGCGCTCGCGCCGGGAGATGGTCCAGCCGCAGGTGCGCCTCAACAGCGCGCTGTCCTGGGGGCTAGGCTGGGGCATCGAAGCGTCGGGGCCGGGACCGCTGCTCTGGCACTGGGGGGCCAACGGCAGCTTCCGGAACTTCGTGCTGGTGGACACGGCCGGCCGCCGTGCCGTGGTCGTCTTCTGCAACAGCGCCAACGGCCCCAAGGTCTACGAGCGGATCATCGCCGACGTGACCGGGAGCGACCACCCCGCCTTCCTCTGGTTCCAGGTCTGACCACCTTCCCCGCCTGCCCCGAAGTACCCCCCGCCGGTGGCACGGATCTTGGACACTTTCCGGCCGATCCGCTGGAAACGGCGCTCCGCAGGCCCCCCGATGGCGTGAAACGCCATCGCGCCGGAATTCTGCCACACACCCGCATCCGGAAGGACCGCCCGCGTGACTGCCGCCCTCGAGCCGCTGCCGGAACCGACCTCGACCGAAACGAGCCTCCCGCTCCGCCGCACCTGGCGGCCGGCCCGGCAGATCGCCGTGGACCTGGGCACCGCCAATACCCTGGTGCTGGTCCGCGGGGAGGGCGTGGTCCTGAACGAGCCCTCGGTGGCTGCCGTGGACAGCACCACGGGGGCGATCCTCGGCGTGGGGCACGAGGCCAAGCGCATGCTGGGCCGGACGCCGGAAGGGATCCGCGCGGTGCGGCCGATGAAGGACGGCGTGATCGCGGACTTCAGCATCGCCGAGCAGATGCTGCGCCGCTTCCTGAGGCAGGTGCTCGACCGGCACTTCCTCCGGGTCAAGCCGACGGTGCTGGTGTGCGTGCCGTCCAGCATCACCGAGGTCGAGCGGCGCGCCGTGCGCGACTCGACCGACGCGGCGGGCGTCAAGCGCCTCTTCATGGTGTCCGAGCCGATGGCCGCCGCGATCGGCGCCGGCCTCCCGGTGGACAGCCCGACCGGCAGCATGATCGTGGACATCGGCGGCGGGACGACCGACATCGCGGTCATCGCGCTCTCCGGCATCGTGTGCGACGCCTCGATCCGCACCGCGGGCGACGAGCTGGACCAGGCGATCGTGCAGTTCATGCGCAAGACCTACAACGTCCTGATCGGCGAGCCGACGGCCGAGCTGATCAAGATGCAGATTGGCAGCGCGCTCCCGCTGGACGAGGAGCTGACCATGGCGGTGAAGGGCCGCGACCTGGTCTCCGGCCTCCCGCGGACCGTGATCGTGGATTCCTCGGGCGTGCGCGACGCGCTCCAGGAGTCGTTCCAGAAGATCGTGAACGCGGTGCGCCGCGCGCTCGAGATCACGCCGCCCGAGCTGGCGAGCGACATCCTCGACCACGGCATCACGCTCACGGGCGGCGGCGCCCGGCTGCGCCGCTTCGACGACCTGATCACCTTCGAGACCGGCCTGCCGGTCAACATCGACCCCGAGCCGCTCACCTGCGTGGTGCGCGGGACCGGAATGATCCTGGACGACCTGGTGCGCTGGAAGAGCGTGCTCTCGACCTGACGCGCGCGGCATCCGCCGCGATCGCCCACCCCGGCCCCCGTGGCACGCCCCCTCGGGCCTGCCGCGGCGGCCGGGGGTCGTGTACTGTTCTGCCATGAAGCTGCCGGAGGGGATGCGCACCGCCGCCGAGCGGGCCCGCGCCGCCGCGGGACGGGCCTCCGCCCGCCTCGAGCCGCTGCGCGCCGCCGTCGGCCGCGCCCGGGCCCGGGTGGCAGCCCACCCGGTGGGCGCCTGGCTCGGGCGCCACTGGTTCGTGGCCTGCGCGGTGCTCGCCTTTGCGCTGACCGCGCTGGCCACCGCCTACGGCAGCACCTGCGGCTTCGCCGGCTGCCCGTCCACCGCGTCGATCCAGACGTTCCGGCCGAGCGAGGGGAGCCTCGTGCTCGACCGGAACGGGGTGACGCTGGGCCGGCTCGACTACGTGCGCCGGGTGAACGTCCCGCTGGACAGCGTGCCCGAACTGGTGCGCGAGGCGTTCATCGCGGTGGAGGACCGCCGCTTCTACGCGCACTCGGGGATCGACTGGCGGAGCGTCCTGCGCGCCTCCTTCCGCAACATCCGCAGCATGGGCGTGGCCGAGGGCTTCAGCACCATCACCATGCAGGTGGTGCGCAACGCCTTCATTCCCCAGCTTGCCGGCGAGCGCTCGCTCCGGCGGAAGCTGATCGAGATCGCGCTGGCCCGCCGGCTGGAGGAGAACCTCACCAAGGACCAGATTCTCGAGCTCTACCTCAACATCATCTACCTGGGCAACGGCGTGTACGGTATCGAGGCCGCCAGCCGCGACCTCTTCGGCAAGAGCGTGCAGAAGCTCACGCTGGCCGAGGCCGCCACGCTCGCGGCGCTGCCGAAGGGGCCGACCTCGTACAGCCCGCGGCGCAACCCGGAGCGCGCCCGCGCGCGGCGCGACCTGGTGCTCGGCCTGATGGCGCAGGAGGGCTTCATCACCGCCGAGGAGGCGGAGCGCGCCCGTTCGCGGGCCATCCGGGTGCGCGAGCGTGGCTGGTATCCCAAGGCCGACGCCTCCCATGCGCTGGACCCCATCCGCGCCGCGGTGGATTCGATCCTCGGCGACCGCGCCGACAAGCTCGGCGACGTGGTGGTCCGCACCACCATCGACGCGCGCGCCCAGCGCGCCGCCGAGCGCGCCGTGCGGTCGCGCGCCGCGCAGATCGAGCGCGCGGCGGAGTCGGGGCGCCGCCGCGAGGGCGAGGTGGAGGGCGCGATGGTGGCGGTGGACCCGCGCACGGGCGCGATCCGCGCGCTGGTGGGCGGCAACAACTACGAGCGCGGCGCCTTCAACCGCGCCTTCGGGGCGCGGCGGCAGCCGGGCTCCGCGTTCAAGCCGTTCGTCTACGCTGCCGCGCTGGGGGCGGGCCTTACGCCCGCAACGGTGGTAGACGACGTGCCAGTCGAGATGGAGCTGCCCAACGGCGACCTGTGGGCGCCCGAGAATTTCGGCGGCGAGTATTCCGGCCCCGTGACGCTGCGCCGCGCCCTCATGCGCTCGGCCAATGCCGCCACCATCCGCCTCGCCGAGCAGGTGGGCCGGCGGCGGGTGATCGCGACCGCGGTCGCGGCGGGCATCAGCAGCCCGCTGCCGGACGTGCCGGCGCTGTCGCTCGGGTCCGCCGAGGTGACGCCGCTCGAGCTGGTGCTCGCCTACGCGCCGTTCTCCAACGGCGGCTTTCGCGTCACCCCCCGCCTGATCGAGCGGATCGAGCGGCCCGACGGCGACAGCGTCTGGCAGGCCGACTCCGCGGTCCTGGCGCGCGCCCTCGACCCGCGCGACGCCTTCCAGGTGACCTCCATGCTGCAGTCGGTGGTGGATCAGGGGACCGGGTACGAGATCCGGCGGCTGGGCGTGCGCGGGCCGGTCGCGGGCAAGACCGGCACGACGAACGACGGCAACGACGTCTGGTTCGTGGGCTACACGCCGACGCTGGTGGCGGGGTTCTGGTTCGGCTACGACGTGCCGCGCTCCCTCGGCTACGGCGCGACGGGCGGGCGGCTCGCTGCGCCGGCCTGGGTGGACTTCTACAAGGGGACCTGGCGGGACGACGACGGCACGGGGTGGCCCGAGCCGCCGGGCCTGGTGGCGAAGACGATCGATTCCTACAACGGCATGCTGGCCAACGAGTACTGCCCGACGGTGCACCGCGAGTGGTTCCGGGTCGGCACCGAGCCGACCGCGGTGTGCGACGAACACCATGCGTCGTTCTGGGACTCGATCGAGAGCCTGGGCGACAAGGTGGGCGATGCGGTGAAGCGGATCCTCGGGTTCTAGGGCCCCGTGCTCCGGGGCCGGCCGCCTAGGACTTGGCGCGCTCGAGGTACTGCCCGGTGCGCGGGTCCACCCGCACCCGTTCGCCCTCGCCGACGAACTCGGGGACCTGGATGGTGACGCCGTTGCTGAGCCTGGCGGGCTTGGTGCTCGCGTTCTTGGTGGCGCCGCGGATCGCCGGCGTCGTCTCGGTGATGTCCAGCTCGATCACGTTGGGCAGCTCGATGGCGATGGGGCGCCCGTCGAGCCAGTCGGCCTGGAAGCGCATCTCCGGAGCCAGCCAGGGGCCGGCGTCGCCGGTGGTCTCGTCGTCGAGGGTGTACTGCTCGTAGGTTTCCGCCTCCATCACGTGCAGCCCGTTCGCATCGCGGTAGAGGACCTGGAGCTCCTTGGTGTCGAGCCGGGCCGTCTCCACGAAGTCGGTGGCGCTGAAACGGTGGTCGAAGGTGTTGCCGGCGACGAGGTCGCGCAGCCGGACCTGCACGAAGGCGCGCAGGTTGCCCGGCGTCCGGTGGGTGAAATCCATGACGCGGCAGGGCTTGCCCTCGAACATGATGACGTGGCCGCGGCGGATGTCGGTTGCCTTCATCGGGGTGCTGCTCCTCGGGGAATGGCTGCCGCCCGGTTGACGGCGGCCCCAAGATACACGGCGGGCCGGGCTCCGCGCGAGCGGGCCGCGCCCGGTTCCTGCATCCACGACAGCGGAGGATTCACCATGGCGGACGAGAGCGGTGGCACCGAGGAACAGCGCGTCAGCGGCGAAGGGCTGGTGGCCCGGGTCAAGGAGCTGGTGCGCGAAGGGAACGTGCGGCGGATCAAGGTGAAGAACGGCGAGGGGCGCACCCTGCTGGAGATCCCGCTGACGATCGGCGTCGTCGGCGTGGCGCTCATCCCGGTCTGGGTGGCGCTCGGCGCCATCGCGGCGCTGGCGGCGGACTACACGCTCGAAATCGAGCGCGGAAAGTCCGGGCCGCCAGCGGCGCAGTGACGGCTCAGCGGCGGAGCTTCTGCAGCAGCCGCAGGATCTCGAAGTAGAGCCAGACCAGCGTCACCACGAGCCCGAACGCGGCGAACCACTCGAGCTGCTTCGGGGCGCTGTTGATGCCTTCCTCGATCAGGTCGAAGTCGAGGATCAGGTTGAGGGCGGCGAGCCCGACCACGAAGAGGCTGAACCCGATCCCGATGATCCCGCCCTCATGCAGGAAGGGGATCCGGATCCCGAAGAGCGAGAGCCCGAAGGCGATCAGGTAGAAGACGAAGACCGCCGCCGTGCAGGACACCACGACCGAGCGGAAGCGCTCGGTGGCCCGGATGACGCCGGTACGGTACGCCACCAGCATGACCATCAGCGTCGCGATGGTGATGACGGCCGCCTGCTGCGGAAGGCCGGGGTAGCGGGTGTTGAGCATGAGCGTGACGATGCCCATCACCACGCCCTGGACCGCGGCGTACACCGGCGCGGTCACCGACGCGTACTCCGGCCGGAGCGACGTGAAGATCAGCAGGACCACCGCCACGACGAAGCTGCCGGTGAGCAGCGGGTAGACCACCGTCTCGGTCATCCCCAGGCCGGGCAGCCCCGCCCACGCATAGAACATCCCCGCCATGACGATGCCCAGCAGCATCGCGGTCTTGGCCAGCGTACCGCCGAGCGTCATGGTCTCGGCGCCGGCCAGCACCTGATCGAAGCCCGCGCGCCGCAGCACGGGGTTGCCTGAGGTGATCGCCATCGATGTCTCCGGGAGGATTGGAAGTGACTGAAGTATTCATGCGCGGACGGGCGCCGTCCAGAGGGGGGCTCGGCCACTCCCTCGTTCTGCGAGAGACGCAGAATCCTGCGCCCCGTTTCCGGCTCCTGCCGGGGTGTTGCGCCGCGCCCCGGCAACCGCAAACAAGCGCACGGACCGCAACACCTTAGCCGCTGCTTCGTGGCATCCCCGCCACGCTTCGCCCGGAGCGGGGCACGAATCTTCCCATGAAGTACGCGCGACTGCCGTGACTGTCATCCGCCTTGACAGTAAGGTTTGCGAACACCCGCCAAACAACGAGTGTGGCTATGTATCGGATCGAGCTCGCCCCGGGTGAGGAAGCGCTGTTCAGGAACATGGATGAGCTGGCCAAGGGCATCCACAGCGGGGTGATCGGCCCGCATGCGCGCATCTGGCACGGCGCGTCGAACAAGTGGCTGCCGATCGACTTCCATCCACACTACAAGATCGCGAAGGAGCGCCCCGCCCCGCTCGCCGCCGCGCCGAAGCCGGTGGTCGAGCCGCGCGCGCCGCAGCCGGTGGCCGCCCCCGCGCCGGCGGCACCGACGCCGGTCGCCGCGTCGCGCAGCCGGGATCTCGAATTCATCGAGGTCGAGCCGCCGCGCGCGCCGAAGCCCAGCTCGTTCCCGAATCATGTCGGTTCGCTCGTGTTCCTCGAGTCGCCGGCCCCCGAGGCGGCGACGCCCAAGCATATCGAAGCGCTGGTGGCGATTGCCGCCGAGGCGCCCGTGGCGCCGGTCCGGCACGAAATGGAAACGGCGGAAGTCACCATCGACATCAGCGCGCCGCCGTCGCGCTTCAGCCGCCGCACGATCGGCATCGCCGCGGCCGGCCTGGTGGCGACCGCCGGCCTCACCGCGATGCTCATGTCGCGGAGCCCCGAGCCCTCGGCGGAGCCCGAGATGGGCGTCGCTTCGACCAGCCTGGCCGCCACCCCCAACACCAGCTTCGAGATCGCGGCCTCCACGCCCGCGTCCGGCATCCCGGTGGACGTGGTGCCGCCGGCACCCGCCTCGGCGGCGCGCGCCGAGCGCGCCGCGGCTGATACGGGCACGCCGATCATCCCGGCGGCGCCTTCGCTCTCCGGCTCGCGCGCACCGATCTCGATCTCGGAGTCGAGCCTGACCGACGTGTCGAACGAGGCGCTGACCGAGCTCGAGGGGCGGCTGCGCGCCTCCGGCCTCTCCAACCTCTTCGCGCCGTCGCGCCTGGCGAGCGGTCAGGTCGGCTCGACGCGGCTGGCCGCGGCCGGCGCCGCCAACCTGGTGCGCGACTACCGCGCCAAGGCCACCCGCAAGGAGTCGGCCCAGAACGCGCGCGCGGCCGACGGGCTGCTGGCCGATATCGAATCGATCCTCGGCATCCTGGCCGACAACGAGGGCGGCTACGAGCTGGAGGGCAACACCGTCCGGTTCACCGACGAAAGCCTCGCCAACACCTACGGCGCACTCCGGCGCCGGATCACGGCCGCGTCCGGCGGCTCGCCCAACTCGGCGGTCGCCTCGGCCCTGGTCTCGGTCATCGGCAACACGGCGCCCCCGGCGGTGGCCCGCCCCGACTGATCGCCGGTCCGGCGCAGCGTAGAAGGCGGCCTCCGGGCCGCCTTTTTCGTGCCCGGGCCCTGGCGCGGCCTGGAAATGTGACCGTCCCGGCCCGGCGAAAGGTGACCCGAAACACCGTCCGGAACACCTGCGGGGAGTAGGTTGGGTACCTGCTGCGGGCGCCGATGGCCCCATGCATGGACCCTAGAGACGAGGACAGTCAAAATGCATAAGATTCGGCTTTACGGCCTGGTTGCCCTGCCGCTCGCGTTCGGGCTCGCCGCCTGTTCCAGCTCGGATCCCGAGGTGTCGCCGACGCCGGACGTGGCGGTGGACACTAGCTCGGCGGCCAATCCGGCGCGGGATACACGCGACGTGGCGAACCGTCCGGCCGACACGGTCGCCGCGGGCCAGCCCGCGGGCATCGTGGCCGCCACGCCCAGGACGGATACCGTCGCGGTCACGCGCGACACTGCGGCCGTGGCCGGCTACCAGGCGAGCGGCGCCGGAATGTCGCAGACCTACCCGGTGAGTGAAGTGAACGGCTCCGGCTACAGCGGCACCGTCGTGCTGACCGACCTGGGCGGCGGGAAGACGAAGGTGGCCTTTACGATGACCGCCCCGGACAGTGTCACGAACAAGGAAGTGGACCACGACTCGCACATCCACACCGGCACGTGCGCGGCACCTGGCCCGGTGGTGCACCCGCTCGAGGACGTTCGCGGCAACGGCACGCCGAGCGAATCCGAAGTCCCGATGGCGCTGAGCGGACTGCAGGACGGCAATCACCTGGTCGCGGCCCACGCCGACGAGGGTGAAGCGACGATCGCCTGCGCCGACATCAAGAAGAGCGGCATGTAGCAGCGCAGCAGGCAGGATGCTGGACGAAGCGGCGGGAGACCCGGTCTCCCGCCGCTTCGTGTTTCCGGATCTTGCGCCGGGCCCCGCCTTGCCCTATACCTACACGAGCCGTAAGTCGTTGCACTCGAACGACTTATGTTGAAACTCCGTGGAAAACCCCGGGCCTGGCGTGGATAAGCGGGACCGGGTGGTGGAAAACCCGTCGAACATCCCCACAGGAGCAGGCGAATGGACGGAAGCGCAGGCCGCGGCCGGCAACGGTTCGCGCTGTGGCGCGGCAAGCCGGGCTGGATCGGCCCGATGCTGCCAAGCCCGGCGGAGGGTCCGGTGCCCGGGTCGGACTGGGCCTGGGAGCCGGAGCTGGCCGGGACGCGCTGCCTCGTCTGGACCGGCGCCGGCGGGACGGCAATCCGCGACGCCGGAGGCCGCGCGCTCGACGACCGCCATCCGGAGCTCCACTGCCTGCTCGACGTGGCCGTTCGCGGCGACGCGATCCTGGACGGCGTGATCACGCCGGACGCGCTCTACCTCTTCGATTGCCTCCACTACGAGGGCGTTACCCTGCTCCCGCTCCCCCTCGCGGAGCGGAAGGCCGTGCTGCGGGACGCCGTCTGGTTCTGCGAGCGGGTGCGCTTCACGCCGTTCACCGCGGCGCCCGGGGCGGCGAACAGCGGATCGCCTGACGCCGGCGAGCCCGGCGCAGTGGCCAAGCGGCTCGGCAGCAGCTATTCGAGCGGGCGCTCCGCCGACTGGCTCACGGTGGGAAGCGCCCAGGCGCAGGAATTCGTCATCGGTGGGTACACCGAGGTGCCCGGGCCGCCCGGCGGCCTCGGCCTCCTCATCGGCTATTACGAGGACGGCAGGCTCCGCTACGCGGGGCGGGTCAGCGCGGGCCGCGACCAGGCGTCGTTTGCAGCCGTCCTGCCGACGCTGGCGCGCCTGCGCCGGCGCACCTCGCCGTTCGGCGGCGCCGTGCCCGGCGGCGGATCGATCCAGTGGGTCTCGCCCGCGCT
>CAMLLJ010000019.1 GCA_946480845.1 uncultured Gemmatimonadota bacterium | reverse complement strand
TCGAGCGCGGCGAGCCGCTCGAGCGGATCCTTCCCGCGTTCACGGCCAACGTGGCGCGGCTGCTCCTGCTTCCCCGCAAGGGACACATCGCCTCGGGCGCCGACGCGGATCTCGTCGTGCTGGACGCCTCGGGAGGCATTCGCGACGTCATGGTGAGAGGGCAATGGCACGTACGAAGCGGTCACGCGATTCGGCGCGGCACTTTCGAGGGTCTGGCGATCTGATCGAGCCGGCGGATCCCGATGTCCGGGAGACGCTCGGAAGCGGGTTCGTCATCCCGGTGGGCGGCGCGGAGGAAAAGGTGGGGGACATCATGATCCTCCGCCGCTTCGTCGCGCTCTGCGGCGGGCCCTCGGCCCGCATCGCGATCATCCCCACCGCCTCCGAGCTCAGCGACACGGGCCAGAAGTACGCCACGCTCTTCGAGACGCTCGGCGCGGCGGCCACGGTGATCCTGCCCATCACCGACCGCAGCCATGCGATGGACCCGAGCCACGTCGGCCCCCTCGAGACCGTCGACGGGATCTTCCTCACGGGCGGGAACCAGCTGCGGCTCTCGACGCTGATCGGCGGGACCGACGTGGCCCGGGCGATCCGGCGGAGGAACTCCGAGGGCGTGCACGTGGCGGGGACGTCGGCCGGCGCCGCGTTCCTGTGCGAGCACATGATCGCGTTCGGCAAGGAAGGCGCCTCGCCGCGGGCGCGGATCGTGACGCTGGCGCCGGGGCTCGGCCTCACCAACCGGGTGATCATCGACCAGCACTTCCGCCAGCGCGACCGGCTGGGCCGGCTGCTCACGGCGATCAGCTACAACCCGTTCGCCATCGGCATCGGGCTGGACGAGAACACGGCGGCGTTCATCGCGCCGGACCACTCGCTCGAGGTGGTTGGCAGCGGGGCGATCACCGTGGTGGACCCGTCCGAGCTCCAGTTCAGCTCCATGGCGCGGGTGCGCAAGAACGATCCGGTCTGCCTGATCGGGCTTCGCCTCCACATCCTCGACAACGGCTCGACGTTCAACCTCCACACGCGCGAAGCGGCCGCCGCGCCGGCCATCGCGCTCCGGGTCTGACCCGGCAGGCGCCACGCATGAAGATCCTCGACCGCGTCGTCTACGTGGGGCCCAACCTCTACGCCCACTTCCCCGTCATTCGGCTGGAGGTGGACCTCGGCATCCTCGAGGACTGGCCGTCGGCGCGCATCGGCGCCGGGTTCACCGACGGCCTCCTGCTGGCGCTCCCGGGGCTGATGCAGCACGGGTGCTCCTATGGCGAGCCGGGCGGATTCGTGCGCCGGCTGACCGAGGGCGAGGGCACCTGGATGGGCCACATCCTGGAGCACGTGGCGATCGAGCTGCAGAACGTGGCCGGGCACCCGCTGACCTTCGGGAAGACGCGGTCACTGGGCCCGCGCGGTCGCTACAACGTCATCTACCAGTACCAGCAGGCGGAGGTGGGCATCGAGGCGGGCGAGCTGGCGCGGACGCTGCTCTTCAGCCTGCTGCCCGAGGAGCTGCGGCCCGCCGACGCGTTGCCGGAGGACTTCGACTTCGCGCGGGAGCGGGACGAGTTCATCCGCTTCACCCAGCGCCACGCGCTGGGACCGAGCACGGCGGCCCTGGTCCAGGCGGCCGAGGAGCGCCGCATCCCGTGGATGCGCCTCGGCACCAACAGCCTCATCCAGCTCGGGCAGGGGCGCTTCCAGCGGCGCATCCAGGCGACGGTCACCAGCCAGACGTCGCACATCGCCGTGGAGCTCGCCTCGGACAAGGAGGAGACCAACCGGCTCCTCGCCAACCTCGGCCTGCCGGTGCCGAGCCAGCGCCTGGTGCAGGCGGCCAATGCGGCCGTGGCGGCGGCGGAGCGCATCGGGTTCCCGGTCGTGGTGAAGCCCTACAACGCGAACCACGGCCGGGGGATCTCGATCCACCTCACCGACGCCGACCAGGTGCGCGAGGCCTTCGCCGCCGCCCGCGAGCACAGCCGGAGCGTCATCGTCGAGTCGTTCGTGACCGGCTTCGACCACCGCCTCCTGGTCGTCAACGGCGCGCTGGTGGCGGTGTCCCAGCGGATTCCCGGCCACGTGACGGGCGACGGCACCAGCACGATCGAGCAGCTCACCGAGCAGGTGAACGCCGACCCGCGCCGCGGCATCGGCCACGAGAAGGTGCTCACCAGGCTCGAGTTCGACCGGCAGGCGGAGCTGCTCCTGCAGAAGCAGGGCTACGGGCGCGACACGGTCCCGGCGGCAGGCGAAAAGGTGTTCCTCCGCTCGACCGGCAACCTCTCCACGGGCGGCACCGCGCTCGACATGACCGACGTGATCCATCCGGACAATGCGGAGATGGCGGTGCGCGCGGTCAAGGCCATCGGGCTCGACGTGGGCGGCGTGGACTTCCTCAGCAGCGACATCACCCGCTCCTACAAGGAGATCGGCGGCGCCATCGTGGAGGTCAACGCCGCGCCCGGCTTCCGCATGCACATGGCCCCGAGCGAGGGCAAGGCGCGAGACGTTGCGACGCCGGTGATCGAGATGCTGTTCCCGTCCGGCAGCCCGGCGCGGATCCCCATCGCCGCCATCACCGGCACCAACGGCAAGACCACGACGGCGCGCATGCTGGCGCACATCCACAAGCTGGCCGGCCACCACGTCGGGCTCACCACCACCGACGGCGTCTACATCGACGGCCAGCGCGCCGTGGCCGGCGACATGACCGGCCCGGTGGCCACGCGGATGGTGCTGAGCGACCCGTTCGTGGACGTGGCGGTGCTGGAGGTGGCGCGCGGCGGCCTGCTGCGCGCGGGCATGGGCGTGCGCCAGGTGGACGTCGGCGCCGTGCTCAACGTGAAGGAGGACCACCTCGGCCGCGGCGGCGTGGAGACGCTCGACGAGCTGGCCAAGGTCAAGCGGATCATCGTCGAGGTGGCGCGGGATACGGCCGTGCTCAACGCCGACGACCCGCTCTGCCTGATGATGGCCGACCATACCGACGCCAAGCACGTCTGCTACGTGACCCTCAATCCCGGCCACGGGCTGGTGCGCGAGCACATCCAGGCCGGCGGGCGCGGCATCGTGCTCGAGGCCGGCATGACGGGCCAGATGATCACGCTCTACGACCACGGGGCCCACATCCCGCTGCTGCCTGCCCACCTGATCCCGGCGACGCTCGAAGGGCGGGCGACGCACAACGTGCAGAACGCGATGTTCGCGGCGGCGATGGCGTTCAGCATGGGGCTCAAGCTGGAGAACATCCGCCACGGCCTGCAGACGTTCGACACGACGTTCTTCCAGGCTCCCGGCCGCGGCAACGTCTTCGACGAGCACCCGTTCAAGGTCATCCTCGACTACGGCCACAACGCCGCGGCGGTCGAGGCGATGGTGCAGCTGGTGGACCGCCTGGGCCGCGGCGCCAGGCGCATCGTGGTGCTGTCCGCGCCGGGCGACCGGCGCGACGAGGACGTGAGGAACATCGCGCGCATCGCGGCGGGCTGGTTCGACCACTATATCTGCCGGCGGGACGACAGTCTCCGTGGCAGGGCGCCCGACGAAATCCCGCTCCTGCTCCAGGAAGCGCTGCTCGAGCGCGGCGTGCCCGCGGAGCAGATCGCCGTGATTCCCGACGAGCAGGAGGCGACCGCCGCGGCCCTCACCGAGGCGCGCCCGGGTGACCTCGTGCTGATCTTCGGGGATGCCATCACGCGCACCTGGGAGCAGATCGCCAGCTTCCGGCCGGCGGAGACCGAGCGCCGGCTCACCCGGCGCTCCCGGCTGGCGAGCGATCTTGCCGCCTCCGCGGAGCAGGACGTGCCGCTGCGATCGTTCGTGCGCGACCTGCGCGGCGTCCGCTTTGCGCGGGAGACCGAGGCGGAGGATTGACCGGCCCGCCCGAAGCCCGGCGGATCACCGGGCCGCACCTGCTCGACGACCGCCCGGGCGCGGCCATGGACGTCGCGTACCCGCCGGGGGACGCCGGGCTCGCCGCCGCGTGGTCCGCGTGGGCGCGCCGGCTCCTCGATGCGGTGGGCTGGGGCGACGAGGTGGTCCGGGTACGGGAGTTCGCGGGCGGGGCCAACCTCTTCGCCAGCGCGCCGCCCGACGCGCTCTACGCCGCGACCGACCTCGTCGAGCTGGCCTGGGCGCGCGCGCGCGGCGCCGATCCGGATCCCGGGGCCGGGCCGGTCGAGCACCTGCGCGAGCGCATCGCCCGCGAGCGCAATCCGCGCGTCGTCGCACTGTCCCGCGCGGCCGCCGAGCGCGGGCTCACCTTCCTGCACGACGACGACGGCGTCTCCATCGGGTCGGGCGTCCGCTCCCGCCGCTGGGGGCCCGGCGACATTCCCGAGCCCGGCGCCGTGGACTGGTCCGGCGTCGGCGAGATTCCCATCGCGCTCGTCACCGGTTCCAACGGCAAGACCACCACGGTCCGGCTGACCGCCGCCATCGCGGCGGCGGCGGGCCACCGGGTGGGACTCACCTCAACCGACGGCGTCATCGTGGACGGCGAGACGGTGGTCGAGACCGACTATGCGGGCCCGATGGGCGCGCGCATGGTGCTGCGCGACCCGCGGGCGACGGTCGCGATCCTGGAGACGGCGCGCGGCGGGATCCTGCGGCGCGGTCTCGCCGTCCGGCGCGCCGATGCCGCCGCCGTCACCAGCATCAGCGAAGACCACTTCGGCGACTTCGGCATCGCGTCGCTCGACGACCTGGCCGATGCGAAGCTGGTGGTCACCCGCGTCGTGCCGGCGGGCGGGTCGGTCATCCTCAACGCCGGCGATCCGGTCCTGCGGTCCCGCGGGCGCGCGCTGGGGCGGGAGGTCACCTGGTTCGCGGCCGACGGCGCGGCGCTCGCCGGGCTCGAGCCAGGGCGCGCCTTCACGGTGCGGGGCGGCACGCTGATGGCGCGGATTGGAACGGCGGAGGAAACGATCCTGGACGTGACGGAGGTGCCCGCCACCTTCGAGGGCGCCGCCACGCACAACGTGGCCAACGCCCTCGCCGCGGCGGCCATCGCGACCTCGCTGCCGGCGCCCGCGGGCTCTGCCCGCATCGGGCTCGACGCGGTGCGCCGGGCACTCCGCGCCTTCTCTTCCGAGCCGGGCGACAATGCAGGCCGCGGCAACCTGCTGGACCTCGGCGGGATCCGGGTGCTGGTGGACTACGCGCACAACACCGAGGCGATGGCGGCGATCGGCCGGATGGCCGCCGCCATCCCGGCACGCCGGCGGCTGCTGCTGATCGGCCAGGCGGGCGACCGGACGGACGACGCGATCCGCGGCCTCGCGCGCGCCGCGTGGGCGCTCGAGCCCGACCTCCTGCTGGTGAAGGAGCTGGGGGAATACCGGCGTGGCCGCGCGCCCGGCGAGGTCCCCCGGCTCTTCGTGGAGGAGCTCGGGAGGATCGGCGCACCGGAGTCGCGTTACGAGGTCCACGAGAGCGAGCTTGCCGCCGTGCGCCGCGCGCTGGCCTGGGCCGAGCCGGGCGACCTGCTCGTGCTGCTGGTGCACCAGGACCGGCAGGACGTGATGCGGATGCTCGAAGCTGCGCGCGAGGCCTCGGCTCAGAGACTGGAATAGAGCGGGCGCAGCTGCTCCAGCACCGCCGGCACGTCCACCGCGATGATCACCAGCAGGTCGTGCTCCTCCATCATCGCCAGTCCGCGCGCAACCGCCTCCAGCTCCCTCGGCACCTCGGCGATGCGGTCCGGCGCCATCCCGCCCTCTACCAGGCCTTCCCTGATCAGCGCCGCGGTCTCGCCCGGCCGGCGGCCGCGCAGGTCGTCGTCCTCCTTGAGGATCGCGTAGTCGAGCATCGCGGCATGGCGGCCGAGGGCGCGGAGGTCCTGGTCGCGGCGGTCACCGGGGCCGGCCAGGATGCCGATGCGCCGCGCCGCGTCGATCCGGCCGGCCAGGTCCATCAGCCCCTCGAGCGCTGCGGCATTGTGCGCGTAGTCCACGAGCACATGGCCCTGGCGCACCCGGAGCAGGTTGAGGCGGCCCGGCGTGAGCGCCGGCGAGGGGAAGAACGACAGCAGGCCGGCGCGGATGTCCTCGTAGCGCATCCCCTGCACGTAGGCGGCGGCCGCGGCCGCGAGGATGTTGCCGAACTGGAACTGCGCCGCGCCCCCGATGGTGAGCGGCACCTCGGACACATCGGCGATGGGAATCCGCAGGCGCCCGCGCCGGATCACGAACGCCCCCTGCTCGATGCAGGCCGCCGTCCCCCCGTCCGCGACGTGGGCGGCGACCGCCGGGCTGGCGGCCGGCGGATGCGTCGAGAAGAGCACCACGTCGCCGCCGCTCCGCGACGCCATGGCGAGGACCAGCGGATCGTCGGCATTGAGCACCGCGTGCCCGCGCCGGCGCACCACGGCCGGCACCACGCCCTTGATCTGCGCCAGGTCCTCGAGGGTGTGGATCCCGTGCGCGCCGAGGTGATCGGCGCTCACGTTGAGCACGATGCCGACGTCGCACTCGTCGAAGCCGAGCCCGGAGCGGAGGATGCCGCCGCGCGCGGTCTCCAGCACGGCGACCTCGACGATCGGATTGGACAGGACGATGTTGGCCGCGAACGGCCCGGTCATGTCGCCGGCCGCGACGAGCCGGCTTTGCAGGTACACGCCGTCGGTGGTGGTGAAGCCCACCACGCGCCCGGTGTGGCGGAACAGGTGCGCGATGAGCCGCGTCGTGGTGGTCTTGCCGTTGGTCCCGGTGACCGCGATGACCGGGATGGCGGTCCGGGCCCCGGCCGGGTACAGCATGTCCACGATCGGCGCGGCCACGTTGCGCGGCTTCCCTTCCGCGGGGCTCAGGTGCATGCGGATGCCGGGCGCGGCGTTCACCTCGATGATGACGGCCCCGTTCTCGTGGAAGGGGACGGAGATGTCGGGCGTCATCACGTCAAGCCCCGCGATGTCGAGGCCCACAACGCCCGCCGCCAGCTCGCAGGCCGTGACGTTGTCCGGGTGGATCTCGTCGGTCCGGTCGATCGACGTGCCGCCGGTGGAAAGGTTGGCCGTGGCGCGGAGCAGGATGCGCTCCCCGGCGTCGGGGACCGTCTCGAAGTTGCGGCCGGTGCTGGCGAGGAACGTCGCGGTCGCGGCGTCGGCAGGCAGGCGGGTCAGCACCTGCGTGTGCCCGTCCCCCCGGCGCGGATCGGCGTTGGCCTCCTCGATCAGCTGCCGGACCGTGTGGGTCCCATCGCCCGTGACATGCGCTGGCACCCGCTCTGCCACCGCCACCACCTTGCCGCTCACCACGAGCACGCGGTGGTCCGCCCCCGGGACATGCCGCTCCACCACCACGCTGCGCGAGAGCT
Source organism: uncultured Gemmatimonadota bacterium (assembly GCA_946480845.1). The sequence continues at coordinate 13,219 of CAMLLJ010000019.1, read as the reverse complement.
CGGCCGACCCCGCCCACGCCCCGCGCAGTGCGGCCGGCGACTCGAGGCACGGCGAGATGCCCCTCCCCTGGTTCCCGTCCTGCGGCTTGAGGATGACCGGGTACCCGATCTCGCCGGCGATGGCGAGCGCTTCCTCCACGTTGCGCGCGACCGAGCCCGCGGGCACCGCCAGCCCGATGTTCTGGAGCACCCGCTTGGTGAGGTCCTTGTCCTGCGCGATCTCGACGCCGATGATGCTGGTGTGGTCGCTCATCGTGGCGCGAATGCGGCGAAGCTGGCGGCCAAGCCCGAGCTGGATGAACGAGCCGGTGTTGAGCCGCCGGACCGGGATGCCCCGGCGCTGCGCCTCCTCGACGATGGCCGCGGTAGACGGGCCGAGCCGGAGCGACGCATGCAGGTCGCGGAGGTGCTCGAGCACCGGCGCCACGGGGAAGTCCTCGCCCGCGAGGCAGGCGCGCACCAGTGCCACCGCCGAGCGCATGGCTTCCAGTCCCACCTCCTCCTCTTCGTAGGCCACCACGACGCAGACGGTCCCGGGATCCCCGGTCGGCACCACGCGGCCGAAGGCCACGTCGCTCCCCGCCAGTGACTGCAGCTCGAGCGCGACGTGCTCCAGCACGTGCGGCCACCCGGTGCCGGATGCCATGCGCTTGAGGAAGCCGCCCGGCTCGCCCAGCGAGCAGGGATGCTCGACCAGCGAGGGCAGCGCATCGCGCAGGCGATCCGCGAAGCCGGGGACGTCCGCCGTGGTGACCGCCTCGAGCGTGCCGACGCGCACGTCGCAGGCGATGACGCGCTCGAGGCTCCAGACGTTGGGGCCGCGCAGGGCGCGGAGCCTCGCCGCCTCGAGCTGGGCGGGGTCGATGAGCAGGGCGGTTGCTGGCATGGGGATGTCCGCTGGAATGCGGCTGGAGACCTTCCGAATCGGGTGCCTGACGCTACACCCGGCACCGCAGACCGCGCGGTGATTTTCGACCACTTCGGCCCGGGCTCAGCCCGGCGTCACGAAGAGGGCGTCGAGCCGCTCGGCGATCTCGTGCTGGCGGCGGCGCAGGTCCTTGAGGAGGTAGGGGCGCTGGCGGAGAAGGAAGAAGCGCCGCACGTCGAGCCATGCTTCGCGCCAGCGCTCGCGGATCCAGAGGCCGGCAAGTCCCAGCGCCGGCGCGCCGATGAGCACGGCGGCGACCGCTCCGGCCCCGCGGCCGGCCACGAGCCAGGCCAGCAGTGCGAGCCAGGCCAGGTAGATCACCAGCCCCCCGAACAGCTTCCAGGTGGACCGCACGTCCCTGCCGCCCGGCACCTGCTCGGCAACGAAGCCCGTCAGCCGGTACGGGGGCCACCAGAGCAGCCATCCTGCCGCGCCCACGACCACGGCCGGTGCCAGGAACAGCGGGATCCTCCGGAGTGACCACCAGAGCGCGGCCTCGTTCCCGAGATCCGCGTCGAGGTCTCCCGGCCCGAGGCCCAGGCGGCGGAGGGACCGTGCGTGGCGCGTGACGGCAGCCACCAGTCCGACGTAGCCCGAGCGGGGATCCCGGCGGATGCGGTACAACAGGTCGGTGGCCACGCGCAGCCGCTCGACCCGCTCGGCGCCGTCCCGCGACACGCCGTACTTGGCCGCCCAGATCGCCTCGGCGCACTCGACGATGGGACGGTCGGACCAGTGCTCGAGGTTGACGGTCACATCACGGATCGCCGCGTCGAGCCGGACGGTGAGCTCGCGCGCCGCCTCCACGTCGTCCGCGCCGCGGCCGGCGAGGTCGTCCCACCGCACCGGCTCGCCGGTGATGACCAGCGCCTCGGACCGGAACGTCTCCTTCTCGCGCAGCACGATGCCCACGGGGATCACCGGTGCCGGCACACCAGCCAGCGCGGCGGCGCCGAGCGCGATCCGGGCCGCGCCGGTCTTGAGCGGGGAGAGCGCCGGCTCGTCGTGGCTGATCCCCTCGGGGAAGAGCGCGATCGCGCTGCCGGCCGCGAGCGCCTCCTGGGCGGCACGCAGCGAGTCGGCATTCCTGCCGGTCAGCGACTTGTCGTCCTGCTGGCGGTAGACGGGGATGGAACCCGCGGCGCGCACGAGCGCCCCCACGACCGGGATGGCGAACAGCGGCGCCTTGGCGAGGAACCGCACCGGCCGCCGGGCCGCTGCGGCCACGAGCACCGGATCGAGCATCGCGTTGGGGTGGTTGGCGACCAGCAGCACGGGCCCGCGCCGGGGCACGCGCGGGCCGGCCGTGGACATCCGGTAATAGATGCCGGCGGCGGCCCGCGAGACCCGATGGACCCACGGGTGAAGCCACATGTCTGCTCGACAGGGTCGGAGGCGGCCTGCGCTGCTACCCCTTCATGAGCTCGGCCAGCCGCTCGCGGAGGGCGGACACCACCGCGGGCGAGGTCGGCTTACCGATCCGGCCGAGTGCGCGCTTGTCCGTCCCGTAGACGTCGTCCCGGTACTGCACGCGGCCGTCCTGCATGAAGGCGGTCAGGTACAGAATGTAGACCGGTAGCGGCCTTTTTACCCGGACCTGCTTCATGTCCCCGTCGTTCATGAGGTCGTGGATCCGGGCCGCCGCCCCTTCGGGCTGGCCTGCGAGCACGAACTCGGCGAAGCGGTCGGGATGCTCGAGCCGGATGCACCCATGGCTGAACGCACGCCGGTGCTCGTGGAAGAGGTGGGTGGCGGGGGTGTCGTGCATGTAGATGTCGAACCGGTTCGGGAACATGAACTTGACCAGGCCGAGCGCGTTCCCGGGACCGGGAGTCTGGCGGATGCGGTAGGGGAAGTCCTTCGACTCGACATCGTCCCAGTCCACCGAGCCCGGGTCCACCGGCTCGGCCTTGCCTGAGGCGGGGACGACTTCGTAGCGATTGGCCTGCAGGAACGTTTCGCGCTCGCGCACCCTGGGCGCGATCTCCTCGACGACGATGCTGCGCGGCACGTTCCAGTACGGCCGGAACTCGACGTAGGTGAGCGTGTCGGCAAACACCGGCGTCTCCTGGTCGTACTCCTCGCCGACCACCACCCGCATGTCGAAGACCTGCCTCCCGCCGTCGTAGGCGTAGAGCTGGAAGTCGGGCACGTTCACCATGACGTAGCGATCGCCGAACTCGCGCGGCAGCCAGCGCAGCCGCTCCAGGTTGAGCTCGAGCTGCTGGATCCGGCGGGACGCCGGCACGTTGAGCGCCGTGACGGCCGCAGCGTCGAGCGCGCCGTCCGCCGGCAGGCCGTGCCGGACCCGGAACTTCGCCACCGCGTCGGCGAGCGGCGCATCGAAGCCGGGCGACTGCATCGCCGAGGAATCGAGGTCGCCCGAGGCGGCGAGCCGGGCGCGGAGTGCGGTCACTTCGGGACCCGACGCCCCGGTCGCAATGGGACCGGAGACCTTGGGCCAGCCGCCGGCCGCCTCGACGGCGCGGAGGCGCTTCAGCTCGGAGACCAGCGCGTCGTAGTCCGGCCGTTCGGGCGCAAGCTCCCGCAGCGAGGCCGTGAGGTCGTCGCTCCGAAGCGCCGTCCGCAGCGCGCTGTCGGCTGCCGCACGGCGGGTGCGGATGTACCAGTCACGGTCTACCCTGGCGGGATCGAGCCGGCCTGCGAGGAGGTCGCGGCCGTAGCTCACGAAGAGGTTGGTGAGGCGCAGATCCAGCTCGGCGAGGGCGGACGCTGCGTCCTTCGCCTTTGCGTCGCCATACGCGCGGTCGAGCGCGCCCTGCAATCCGGCGAGGTCGTATTCCCCGATCCGGAGCCCCTCCGATTCCGCGTCGACCACGGCGTCCACCAGCGCTCGTGCATCGCCGTGCGGCCGCGACGCGTCCAGCCAGAGCGGCGCATGCGCGCGGTCGGCGTAGGCGTCACGCAGGAGCTGCCACGCGCCGTCCCTGATGTATGCCGGCGGCTCCTTCGGTGCGAGCGCGCCGGTAATCGCTTCGGAGATCTCCGCATCGTTCACGCCGCCGCAGGCGGCCGCAAGGACCAGGAGCACGACTCCACAACGACGCATGCCACGCCTCCAGAGGTAACCGGTTGCCAATAAAGAAGATGCCCGGACACCACATTACGCGGTGCCCGGGCGTCCTGCCGTGGGGAGGGTCACATCCGGACGGCTTCGATCCCGATGCTGATCTCCAGTTCGTCGCCCAGGAGCACACCTCCGCCCTCGAGCGCCCGGTTCCACTTCACGCCGTAGTCGAGCCGGTTGATGGTCGTGGCCGCCTCGAACCCGATGCGCTCGCGCGGCGTGCCCTTGCCGGTGGCGCCCAGGAACTCGCCGTGCAGCACCACGGGACGCGTCACGTCGCGAATGGTCAGGTCGCCGGTGATCGCGATGGTGGTGCCGGTGACCTCGACCCCGGTGCTCCTGAAGGTGATCGTGGGGAAGGTTTCGACGTCGAGGAAGTTATCCGAGCGGAGGTCGGCATCGCGGCGCTCGTGCCGCGTGTCGATGCTCGCCGCCTGGATGGTCACTTCGACCTTGCCGGTGGACCAGTCGGCGGGATCGGCCGTGATGGTGCCGGCCCACTCATTGAACGTCCCGCGAGTCCGGCTCATGAGGTGCCGGATGCGGAAGCTGATGTCGGAATGGCCGACGTCGATGCGGTAGGTGGCCACGGTGTCGGCGGACGCACCGTGTCCGGCCGGTGCCGCGGGCATGATGGCGGACGCGGAAGCAACGGCTCCCAGCGCGATCATTGCAAGTGCATACACGACTTCTGGTTCTCCCGGTACGGGGGGCAGGGCAGGCCTTGCGGCACCTGCGGTACATACGCGCGGCACGGCGGGTTTGTTGCGGCTATCTTGGGGGCAATGCCACTCCCAGAGACGGCGGCGGAACCGCTCCGCGCCGCCCGCCGCGTGCTCCAGCTCGGAGCGGTGCTCGTCGTGCTCGTCGCCGTGCCGGGGCCGCTGTTCGACCTCGACCGCTACCAGGTCCCCAAGGAGCTGGTCCTCCACCTCGCCGCCTTCGGTGCCGCGTTCCTCGCGGTGCGCGGTGCGCGTCGGCTGCCGCTCGCGACGGTGGACCTGCTGCTCCTCGGGTACGGCGCGCTCACCCTGGTGTCCGCGCTGCTCGCGCCCAATCACTGGCTCGCGTTGCGCGCCGCCGGGGTCACCTGGGCGGGTCTGGCGCTGTTCTGGACGGCTCGCGCGCTGGCGCGCGCGGGCCTCGTCCGGCCGCTGCTCGCCGTCGTGGCGTTCGCCGCGGTACTGGGCGCCGTGAGCGGGCTGCTCCAGGCCTACGGGGCGGAGCTGCCCCTCGAATCGGCACGGCGCGCGCCCGGCGGCACCTTCGGCAACCGCAACTTCATGGCGCACCTCACCGCGCTGGCCATTCCGCTGATCGCCTTCCTCACGCTCGACTCGCGCGCACGACCCGCCCCGTTCCTCGGGAGCGCCGCCATCCTCCTCTCGGCGGCCGCGCTGCTGCTCTCGCGCTCGCGCGCCGCCTGGCTGGCCGTCACGGCCGGGCTCGTGTTCCTCCTGGTCGAGGGGATCGTGGTGAACGGGCTCTGGCGTGATCCGCGAATCCGCCGGCGCCTGGCCGCGCTGGGTGCCGCAGGGCTGCTCGGCGTCGTCGGCGCCCTCGCGATACCCAACGCGCTCGACTGGCGCTCGGACAGTCCCTACCTCGAGTCGCTGGTCGGCGTCGCCAACTTCCGTGAAGGCAGCGGGCGGGGGCGGATCATCCAGTACCGCAACACGCTCCGCATGGCCGCGGACGATCCGCTTCTCGGCGTGGGCCCGGGCAACTGGCCGCTCGCGTACCCGCGATACACCACGCCCGGCGACCCCGCGTTCGACGCCGGCGACCCGATCCCGACCAACCCGTGGCCCAGCAGCGACTGGATGGCGGTGCTCGCCGAGCGCGGCGTTCCGGCGCTGGCGCTCCTCTGGGGCGCGGCGGGCGTGATGATGTTCCTCGGCTGGCGGCGCTCGCGCGAGCGGGGCCGCGCGACCGAGGGCCTCGCCGGCCTCACGCTGGTCGCGACCCTCGTCGTGGCCGCGGTGGTGGGAACCTTCGACGCGGTCATGCTGCTGCCCGCGCCGGTCTTCCTCGTCTGGACACTGCTCGGCGCGCTGCTTCCGCCGCCGCGGCAGGTGGCGTCGTTTCCGGCGGCGATCCCGGTTCGCGCGGTCGCCCTGGCCGTGGCGGTGGCCGGCGCGGCGTTCGCGCTGAGGAGCACGATGCAGGTGGCCAGCATCCTCGTCGCCGGTGACGGCGAAAGCCGGAGCGCGCTCCGGTGGGCATCGCGCATCGATCCCGGCAGCTACCGGCTGCACATCCTCCTGGCCTCGCGTCCCGACGGCCGCCCGCGATGCGAAAGAGCCCGCGAGCACGGACTGCCGGCTCGCGAGCTCTTCCCCAACCATCCGGCCCCGAAGCGGGTGCTCCGGGGCTGTTCCGCGAAGAACTAGCCGATCACTTCGCCGCCGCCAGGTCGCGGACGGCGGTGGCGAGCTTCTCCACCTTGGCGCGGTCGCCCGAGGCCGAGGCATCGCCGCCGAGCTGCTGGGCCAGCCGGCCCAGGGCGTCGCTGCGCGCGCCGCCCGATGCCTGCTCGGCATCGGCGAGCGCCTTCCGCGTGGCGCTGATGCGGTCGGCGCTCAGGCCCTTCGAGCGCTCGAGCTGGTCCACGTACGCCCGGGCGAGCGCGAAGCTGGCCGGCCAGACGAACTTGGGCTGCTGCTGCGCATTGAAGTACTCGAGGCGCACCGACTTGGCCGCGTCGATCTCGTTCTGCGAGAGCAGCGGGCTCGGCGTCAGCTCGAGGATGTCGAGGCCGCGGCTGATCTCGGAGCTCACGATCACGCCGTTGTACCAGTAGCTCGACCAGGAGCCGCCGTTGCCCATTTCGGTCGAGTCCACCGGCCCGCGGTCGAAGAAGGCGATTTCCTTCGGGTGGGCCGGATCGGTCCAGTCGAAGACCGAGACGCCGCCCTGGTACCACGCCTGCGCCATGATGTCGCGGCCCGGCACCGGGATGAGCGAGCCGTTGTGGGCCACGCAGTTCTCGAGCGAGGTCTGCGCCGCCGGCATCTTGTAGTAGCTGTGGAACACCATCTTGTTGTTCTCGAGCGTGAAGATGGCGTCCGCGCCCCACTCCATCTTGTCGGTCGCGCGGCACTTGGGCGAGCCGCCCCCGCCCCACTCGTCCGAGAAGAGGATCTTGGTGCCGTCGTTGTTGAACGTGGCCGAGTGCCAGTAGGAGAAGTTCGAGTCCGCGGCGGCGTCGATGCGCACCGGGTTGGCCACGTTGCGGATGTCGAGCAGGAGGCCGTAGCCGCCGCACGCCCCGCCGGCGAGGCCGATCTCCGGGTACACGGTGATGTCGTGGCACTGGGTCGGGCCGGGACGCGGGCCATCGCCCTGGCCCTGGCCGCCGCCACCGAACATCCGGGCGATGATGCCCGGGAGCGCCTGGCGGAGCGCCGCGCTGTCGGCCGAGGTCGGAGCACCGGTGCCCTGGCGCGCCTTGACCACGCTGTCGAGCATCGGGCGGACGAACCGGCCCGGGATCACGATCTCACGACCCTGCACGTTCGCGGTGAACGCGCCGCGCGCCTTGGCCTCGGCGAGCTGCTTCTGCTGGGCGGCGATGTCCTCGGGCGCGTCCCCATGCTCCGGCGGCGCCGTCAGGCCCTGGAAGATGCGGGGCGAGCTGACGATCGCGGCCTGCTGCGGGTTGGCCAGCGGGACCTTGATGACCTCGATGCGGAAGAGCGCCGAGTTCGGGTCCTTGTCCGGCGAGAGCGACGAGCAGCCGGGCAGCTCGCTCGGGGAGCGGACGCCGGCCGAGCCCGAGACGTAGATGTAGACGTTCTGCGGGTCCTTCGGGTCGTACACCACGGTGTGGGTGTGCGAGCCGCGGCAGGTCTGCACGTTGGCGATGTACTTCGGGTTGGTGATGTCGGTCGCGTCGAAGATGCGGATCCCGCGGAGCCGGTCGTGGCTCACGGTGTCCTGCACGCCCTGGGTGCCGCAGTCGAGCCGGCCCGAGGTGCCCTCGCCGGAGACGAAGAGCAGGTTGCGGAAGACCGAGACGTCGCTCTGCGAGGCCGGGCAGAGGTAGTCGGTCTTGAGCGTCGGCTTCGCCGGGTTGGAGATGTCCCAGACCTGGTAGCCGTTGTAATTGCCCTGGATGGCGTAGTTGCCGATGAAGGCGAGGTCCGAGTTGGTCACGCCGGCGAACTTGGCCGACGGCGGCGTGGTCGAGACCTTCCGCATGTTCCACGTGGCTTCCGCCGCGTCGGTGGCGCCTGCGCGCAGCCCGATGCGCGGATCCGGGCTGGGCGGCGACATCGAGCCCTGCACCGGCGCGGCCGTGCCGCCGGTCGAGGACGTGGAGGAGGCACATGCGGCGGCGCTCAGCAGCGCGGCCGCCAGCACGAAGGTGTTCCTGGCCAATGTCATGGGTGTTTCCTGTGAAGGGACCGGAGCTGGAGCGGGCGCGACAAGGTCATTCGTGCGGCCCTTCCGCCGGAAGGGCGTCGAGCATCTTCTGCATGCGTTCGATCTCGGTGGTCTGATCGGCGTAGACCCCGGACGCGATCTTGAACACCGGCTCGTCCTGCGCCGCGCCCTGTGAGGCGAAGAGCGCGTCCACCATGGTGACGGCGCCCTGGTGGTGCCGGATCATGAAGTTGAGGAACATCCAGTCGAACAGCGGCCCGCGCGCCTGGTCGAGCTGGGCCAGCTGGTCCGGCGTCAGCATGCCGGGCATCATCCCGGCGTGGCCGGTCCCATGGGCAGCGTGGTCCATCGGGACGTCCACGGAGGGCACCGGCTGGTCCCGCTCCCGGAGCCAGCGCTGCATGATCCGGATCTCGTCGTTCTGGCCTACGATGATCCGCTCGGCCAGGACCTTGACCGCGTCGCTCGCGCCATGGGTGGGCGCCCAGCGCGCCATCACCAGGGCCTGGGCGTGGTGGCCGATCATGTCGGTCATGAAGCGGACGTCGGCCGGATTGACCGGGGCCTTCACCATCACCCCGGCCGCTTCGCCGCCGGCGGGCCCGGTCTCGGCCGGAGGGGTGGTGGCGGGCTGGGCGCCTGCCGCGCAGCCGGCGACCGCCGCCGCGAGCAGGATGCTGGACATTCTGAGGGTCATCAGGGGCAATCCCGTCCCAAGCGCGAGGAAGCGGAACCCCGGCCGCTCAGCCGGGGCCCGCTCATCGGATTCGTCAGTACGGGATAGTAATGGAACTGTTTCGCGGACGTAAACTGCGGGATTCCGGCTACTCGCGCTCCCCCAGGGCGTGGGCGGCGGCGCGGCGCACCTCAACGTCGGCGTCCTTCATGGCCATGACCAGGGTCTCGGTGGCCCGGGCGCCCTCGATCTCCCCCAGCGCCAGGACCACGGCCCGGCGGACCGCGACGCTCCGCTCGCCGCGGTAGGCATCGGCGAGGGCGGGGACCGCGCTGGCATCGCCCATCTCTCCGAGCGCTTGGGCGGCAGCTTCACGCATCTGCGGGTCGGGGTTCTTCAGTGCCTCCACGAGCCCGGCCGGCGCCACGGACAGCTCATCGAGATTGGACAGCGCCTGGATGGCAGCCAGGCGCACCTTGGGCTCCTGGTCGCGAAGGGCCGCGCCCAGGCCCTCGCCGGCCCGCGGGCTCTCGATCTCGCCCAGCGCATGGGCCGAAGCGGCGCGCACCTCGGCGTTCTCGTCCCGCAGGGTGCGGAGCAGGCCGTCCACCGCGCCTTCGTCCTCGATCTCGCCCAGCGCGTGTGCCGACGCCAGCCGGAGCGAGGCGTCGTCGTCGGACAGGATGCGGACCAGGCCCGGCACCGCCCGCCCGTCCTCGATTTCACCCAGCGCGTTGATCGCGGCGAGGCGCATCTCCGTCTCCCGATCCTCGAGCGCCCGGACCAGCCCATCCACCGCCCTCGCGTCCTCGATTTCACCGAGCGCCTCGGCGGCGGCGAGCCGGATGCCGAGGTCGTCGTCGCGCAGGACCGGGAGCAGCGGATCGACGGCTTCGGCATCCTCGATCTGGCCGAGCGCCCAGATGGAGGCGAGGCGGAGCCCGCGATCCGAGGCCCGGAGCTGGGCCGCGAGCGGCGGCACCGCGCGCGCGTCCTCGATCTCGCCGAGCGCCCAGGCCGACATCCGGGCGACGCCGGCGTCGCCGTCACGCAGGGCGGCGATCAGCTCGTCGAACGACTGCATGTCCTCGGCGATGCCGAGCCCGAGCGCGCCGACCTCGCGCAGTCGCGGAGTGCCGCTCGCGAACGCAGTGCGCAAGCGGGCCAGCGCATCCGGGTTCGGGCTGTTGCCGAGGAGGCGTGCGGAGGCGCGGCGGACACACGCGTTGTCGTTCTCGAGGCCGGTGGCGAGTGCGGCGATCGCGCCTGGGTCCTTCACCTGCCCTTCGAAGGCCTGGCGCAGCGCGCGGTCCACCTGGCCGTCCCGCAACCCGCTCGCCTCCCGCCCGCTCCAGCCACCCCAGGAGTTGCCGAGCATGTCCACGGCCATCTCGCACACGGTGGCATCGGTGCGGCCCAGCGCGGCGAGCATCGTCCCGACCTGCGCCGCGTCGGGGCCGGGCCGGCCGTCGTCGTGCAGGCGCATGGCCGCGATGCTGACGTTCACGTTCGGGTTCACCGTGATCGGGCCGGTGCGCACCCGGATCCGCCCCGACTGTGCGTAGAGCGCGCCACCCACCGCCACCAGCAGCACCGCGGCGACGCCGAAGTGCGAGCGTATCGTCAGCATGTTGCCATCTCCTCGGCTGTCAGCGGTCTCCGAGCGCCTCGGCGGCGGCCCGGCGGACTTCGGGGTCACTGGACTTCATGGCATCGATCAGGGCCTGGAGCGCGTCGGCGTTGCGGATCTCGCCCAGCGCCTGGATGGCGCCGCTCCGCACCTCGGCGGAGGCGTCGGCGAGCATGTCGCGGAGCGCGGGCACGGCCCGCGCGTCGCCCATCTGCCCGACCGACCAGACCGCCGTCTTACGAACCTCGGGGTCGGCGTCGCGCATTGCCTCGATGAGCCCGGCCGGCGCGGCGGTGAGCTCGAGCTCCCCGAGCGCCCAGGCCGCGGTCCTGCGGACCTCGACCGACTCGTCGCCCAGTGCGGCTGCGAGCCCGTCCGCGGCGCGGGGATCCTCGATGTTGCCGAGGGCCCAGGCGGCCGACTTGCGCACTTCGGCGTCGGCGTCCTTGAGCATGGGGAGGAGGGCGTCCACGGCGCGCCGGTCCTCGATCTCGCCGAGGGCCCAGACGGCGGCGCGGCGCACCTCGACGTCGCTGTCGCGCAGCACGCCGATGAGCCCGTCCACGGCGCGCGGGTTCTCGATGTTGCCGAGCGACTGCGCGGCGGCCCGGCGCACGCCGGCGTCGGAATCGCGGAGCGCCGCGATGAGCGCCGCGAGCCCCAGGGTGTCGTGCGCGGCCTCGCCGTCCTTGCCGGCAATGGCGAACTCCAGGTCCGCGCCCCCTGCGACGCCTTCCAGCGACTCGCCGTTCGTGTCCGGCGACAGCTTCGGCTCGGCCTGCGGCATGTCCTTCTCGTCCGCCTGGACCTCCGGCAGAGCCGCGGGATCCTGCCGTTGCCCGAACTCCTGGCCCGTGACGCCGCGCTCGATGAACGCCGGCGTCTCCTCGCTGCCGTATGCCGTCACGCCCGGCACCGCCGCGGCCGTGAGCAGGAGGAGGCCGCACGCGAGCGGCACCGGCCACGCGCGGCGCGCCTCGATCCCGCCGCGATGCTCGACGAGCCGCTTCACGCGCGACACCAGGTGCGACGGGTTCTCCGCCATCCCGGCGAGGGGCACCGGACTCGGCTCGGCGTGCATCCACTCGGCGACCTTCATGAGCGACTTCGCCATGGTGAGGCCGGAACCGGTGCGGCCGACGGCCCAATCGTCGCAGATGTATTCCGCGGATTCCTGGATCCGGCGCCGCGCCAGCCGATTGAGTGGCTGGAAGAAGAAGAGCCGCTCGAGCAGGGACGCCCCGGTGAGCCACAGCGGATCGCGCCGGGCGAGGTGCGCCAGCTCGTGGGCGAGCACGCTGCGCTGCTGCGCGGCGTCGAGGTCCGTCAGCACGGCGCCCGGCACGCAGATCTCCGAGCGCCCGAGGGCGATCGGGCTGGCCAGCCCGTCCGACCGGGTGAGCCGCACCGCGCGGCGGATGCCGGCATCGCCGCGCAGCGAATCGAGGAGCGAGAGGACGGCGTAGTCCCGCACGTCGTCACGCCGGCCCAGCCGGGACGCCAGCCGGCGGTGCGCAGCCGCCAGGCCGCCCAGCGCGAGTGCAGCGGTGCCGCCCCAGGCCATGAAGAGGATGGTGGAGAGCGGAATGGCCGGCGCCGGTACCGGCCCCGCGGGCTCGGCGGTTCCGGCCTGCGCCGCCGGCCTGCGCCCGAGCGGCATGGGCATCGGCATCGGAAGGGAGACGGCATTCACCACGATCCCTTCCCGCGCGGCCCGGGCCTGGAAGGCACCGGCCCAGTCCACCTGCCGGAGCAGAACCTGCCCCGTCGCGGTCACCACCCCGCCGACGATCGCCGCCTTCCAGTAGAGGTCGCGCAGGTGGTGCGAGCGCACCGGGCCGCGCGACGTGAGCAGCCAGACGCCGCCGAGCAGCAGGGTGCTGTGCAGGGCGTACGTCATCAGCCAGGCGAGTGCGTCAGCGGCCGTCATCGGAAACCTCCAGGCGGGCTTCGTGGCTTGCGATCAGTTCCTTCACCTTCTCGAGGTCCCCGGCGCTCATCTCGCGCTCGCTGAGCAGATGGCTCACCAGCTCCGCGACGTCGCCGTCGAAGAGCCGCTCGGCGAGGTCGCTCACCATGGAGCGCCGGACCTCGCTCTCCGAGATCGCGGGGTAATACACATACTGGCGGGAGGCGCTCCGATGTTTCACGATGCCCCGCTTCTCCAGCCGGGAGAGAAGCGTGGCCACGGTGGTCGGGGCCAGGCCGCGCTCGGGCAGCAGCGCCTCGTGGATCTCCGCGACGGTGGCCTGGCTGCGGTCCCAGAGGACGCGCATGATGGCGACCTGCAGGTCGGTGAGCTGGTGCTGTTCGGTCATGCGGTGGTCCGGTGAGGGGACTCGGTGATGTCTACAGATGTAATACGACATCTGTAGTTTCTTGTCAAGAGGGGGCAGGCGAGGGGTCGGCGAGGGGTGGGTCATCCCGAGCGCAGCGAGGGATCTGCTCCACCGGGTTCGAACTACGCGTTAAGCAGATCCCTCGCTGCGCTCGGGATGACAGGGGGGC
>CAMLLJ010000018.1 GCA_946480845.1 uncultured Gemmatimonadota bacterium | reverse complement strand
CACCAGAACGCCTACTTCCCGCTCTTCATCCCGCAGAGCTTCCTCTCGCGCGAGGCGGAGCACGTCGAGGGGTTCGCGCCCGAGCTGGCGGTGGTCACCCACGGCGGCGGCAAGGAGCTGGAGGAGCCGCTGGTGGTGCGTCCCACCTCCGAGACCATCATCTACTCGATGTTCGGGAAGTGGATCCAGAGCTATCGGGATCTCCCCCTGCTGATCAACCAGTGGGCCAACGTGGTGCGCTGGGAGCTGCGCACCCGGCTGTTCCTCCGGACCACGGAGTTCCTCTGGCAGGAAGGCCACACCGCGCACGCCACCGAGGCCGAGGCCGAGGAGGAGACGATCCGCATGCTCGGCGTGTACCGGCGCTTCGCCGAGGAGTGGATGGCGATGCCGGTCATCACCGGACGGAAGACGGAAGTCGAGCGGTTCGCCGGCGCGCTCCGCACCTACGCGATCGAGGCGCTGATGCAGGACAACAAGGCGCTGCAGGCGGGCACGAGCCACAACCTCGGCCAGAACTTCGCGAGGGCGTTCGAAGTCACCTTCCAGACCGCGGAGGGCGGGCTCGATCACGTCTGGAGCACGTCGTGGGGCGTGTCCACCCGGCTGGTGGGCGCGCTGATCATGACCCACAGCGACGATGCGGGGCTGATCTGCCCGCCGCGCCTGGCGCAGTGGCAGGTGGTGATCGTCCCGATTCACCGCACCGACCAGGAGCGGGCCGACGTGCTGGCTGCCGCCGACCGGATCCTCCGCGAGCTGCGTGCAGGCGGGATTCGAGCGCACCTCGACGCCCGCGAGGGGATGAAGCCCGGGGCCAAGTACTACGAGTGGGAAGCGCGCGGGGTCCCGCTTCGCCTCGAGGTCGGCCCGCGCGACGTGGCGGCGGGCACCGCCATGCTCGCCCGGCGCGTGGGCCCGAAAAAGGAGCCGGTCTCGCTGGTCGGCATCGTGGCGCGCATCGAGTCGGAGATGGCGCAGATGCAGGCGCTGCTGCTGGAGACCGCGCTCGCGCGGCGCGAGGCGGCGAGCATCCGCGGCGCCACGCGCGCGCAGCTCATTGAGCGCATGGAAGGCGAGGGCGGCTTCGTCTACGGCGGGTTCTGCGGCGACGCCGCCTGCGAGGCGGAGATCAAGGAGCAGACCAAGGCGACGATCCGGGTCCTGCCCGACGAGGAGTTCCGCTCGCCCGAGGCGCCGGCCGCCTGCCTCTGGTGCGGCCGCCCGAGCGAGGCGGAGGCCGTATGGGCAAAGGCGTACTGACGCCGGCCGGCGTGCCCGCCCTCTCCGAGGCGGCGCGCGCCGCGCTGTTCGACGATGCCGGGCTCGAGCGCCACGGCGCGTCGCTGCACTTCGGCGACGTGCCGCTGGCCGAGATCGCCGCCGCGGCCGGCACCCCGACGTACGTGTACAACGCCGAGGCGATCCGCCGGCAGTACGCACGGCTCGACGCGGCGTTCGCCGGTGTGCCGCATCGCATCTGCTTCGCGGTCAAGGCGAACAGCAACCTCGCCGTCCTGCGCGTCCTCCGGGACGCCGGCGCGGGGGCCGACATCGTCTCGGGTGGCGAGATGCGTCGCGCGCTCGCAGCGGGCTTCGATCCCCGCCACATCGTCTTCAGCGGGGTCGGCAAGTCGCCGGCCGAGCTCGAGGCGGCGGTGGCCGCGGGCCTCGGCCACATCCACCTCGAGTCGGCGGACGAGCTGCGCGAGCTGTCGCAGGTGGCCGACCGGCTCGGCCGCGAGGTGCCGGTCGGCATCCGGGTCAACCCCGACGTCTCGGCGGAAACGCACCCGTACATCTCGACGGGGCAGGGCGGCATCAAGTTCGGCGTGCCCTTCGACCAGGTCACCGACCTCGCCCTTGCGATCCGGCGCCAGGGGCGGCTCCGGCTCGAGAGCATCGCCATGCACATCGGGAGCCAGATCCTCGATCCGTCGCCGTACCGCGAGGGACTGGGCCGGCTCGCGGAGCTGATCGCCGGACTGCGCTCGGCGGGTGTCTCGGCGCTCCGGAACCTCGACCTGGGCGGCGGCCTCGGCATCCGCTATCGCGACGAAGTCCCCCTGGCTCCCGAGCGGCTCGCCGCCGCGATCCTGCCGCTGGCGCTCGAGACGGGCCTCACGGTCGTCCTCGAACCGGGGCGTTTCCTGGTCGGCAGCGCCGGTGTGCTGCTCACCACGGTGCTCTCCCGCAAGCATTCCGGCGGCAAGGACATGGTGCTCGTGGACGCGGGCATGAACGACCTGGTGCGCCCCAGCCACTACCATGCCTATCACGACATCGTGGAGGTCGAGGCCGCGCTCCGCCCCGAGGCGCGCGTGGACGTCGTAGGACCGGTCTGCGAGACCGGAGACTTCCTGGCGCTCGACCGGCCGTTGCCCGAGGTCGAAGCCGGGGAGCACCTCGCGGTGCTCGGCGCGGGCGCCTACGGGTTTGTCATGAGCTCCACGTACAATGCGCGCCCGCGCGCCGCCGAAGTGCTCGTGGACCGGGGCCGCTGGGCCGTGGTGCGGCCCCGGGAGACGGTCGAGTCGCTCTTCGCGGGTGAGACCGCCGTCCCGCGCTGGGAGGGATAGCGCGGCATGCACGGGCAGGCAGCCCGCATCGCGGTAGTGATCCCGAGCTACCAGCAGGCGGCCTACCTGCCTGAGGCGATCGAGAGTGTGCTGGCGCAGACCGAGCCCGCGGCCGAGGTGCTGGTCGTGGACGATGGATCGACGGACGAAACGGCCGAAGTTGCCGCCCGGTTCCCGGTGCGCTACCTCAGGCGGCCGAACGGCGGCGTGTCGGCAGCCCGCAATACCGGCCTCGCGGCAACCTCCTCGGACCTGATCGTCTTTCTCGACGCGGACGACCGGCTGCGTCCCGACGCGCTGGCCGCGCAGCGCGAGTGCCTGGGCCGGGCGCCCGGCGCCGCCATCGTCGCCGGAACCTGCCGGCTCGTTGACGGGGATGGCGCCCCGGTGGGCCACAACTCGCCGTTCCGGTGCCCCGGCGGTGACCACTACGACGCCCTCCTCCGCCATAACCACATCTGGCCGCCCGCCGCAGCGATGCACCGCCGGGCGCCGCTGCTCGAGGCGGGCGGGTGGCCCGAGCGGTACGCGTACTTCGAGGACGTGTCGCTCTACCTCGAGGTCGCCCGCCGGCATCCTGTCGCCTGCCATCCCGGCGTGGTGTGCGACTATCGCCGACACGCCGAGGGTGTCTCCAACAACCGCGCCGGCATGCTCGACGGGATCGCCTCGGTGCTCCGGGACCAGGAGGCCTGGGTTCGCGCCAACCCGCAATACGCCGAGGCGCTCGCAGCGGGCCGCCGGGCGTACCTGAGCCGCTGGGGCGCCCTGCTTGCCGATGCCGTCCGCGAGCGGTGGCGCACCCGCGACTGGCGGCGGCTGGCCGACGGCCTCCGGTCCCTTGCGCAGCACTATCCCGCGGGCCTCGCCGACGTCTTCGGCCGGAAGCTCCGGTCGCTCGCCGGCCGCCGATCCGCGTGAGCACGCCGTCATCCTCCCCCGCAGCCGAGGTGCCCTTGTCGAAGCAGCGCATCCTGATCATCGATTTCGGGTCGCAATACACGCAGCTCATCGCGCGGCGGATCCGTGAGGCCCACGTCTACTGCGAGATCCACCCGCCCACCCGCACGGTCGAGTGGATCCGCGCGTGGGCGCCGCGGGGCATCATCCTCTCCGGCGGCCCCAACTCGGTGTACGGCGACAACGTCCCCCTGGCCGATCCGGAGCTGCTCGAGCTGCAGACGCCGGTGCTGGGCGTCTGCTACGGCATGCAGCTCCTGGCCCATTTGAGCGGCGCGCGGGTGCAGCGCGCCAGCCGGCGGGAGTATGGCCGGGCGATGCTGACGGTGGAGGGAGGGAGGCTCTTCGAGGGGTTCGGCGACGGAGAGGAAACGCCGGTCTGGATGAGCCACGGGGACCATGTGGACGAGGCGCCGCCGGGCTACGACGTGGTGGCGAGCAGTGCCAACTCGCCGGTGGCCGCGATGGAGCACCGCGAGCGGCCGCTCTTCGGTGTGCAGTTCCATCCCGAGGTGGCGCACACGCCGAGGGGCGGTGAGGTGCTGCACAACTTCCTGTTCGGCGTGTGCGGGTGCGTGCCCGACTGGACGCCCGGGCACTTCATCGAGCGGGAGATCGCGCGGATCCGGGAGGTAGTCGGCCCCGACCGCCGGGTGATCTGCGGGCTCTCCGGGGGGGTGGACTCCTCGGTCGCCGCCGCCCTGGTGCATCGCGCCGTGGGCGACCGGCTCACCTGCATCTTCGTCGACCACGGCCTGCTGCGGCTGCACGAGCGGGAGCAGGTGGAGCAGACCTTCCGCCGGCACCTGGGCATTGACCTGCGCGTGGTGGACGCCTCGGCGCAGTTCCTGGAGCGGCTGGCGGGCGTCGAGGACCCGGAGCTCAAGCGGCGGAACATCGGGCACACCTTCATCGACGTGTTCGAGGCGGAAGCGAAGCAGGTCGGCAAGGACGTCGGCTTCCTGGTTCAGGGCACGCTGTATCCTGACGTCATCGAATCGGTGTCGCCGAGCGGGGGACCGTCGGTGACCATCAAGACGCACCACAACGTGGGCGGCCTGCCCGAGCGCCTGCCCTTCGCGCTGATCGAGCCGCTGCGCGAGCTGTTCAAGGACGAGGTGCGCCAGGTGGGGCGCGAGCTGGGGCTGCCCGAGGAGATGGTGGGCCGGCATCCCTTCCCGGGCCCCGGCCTCGCCATCCGCATCATCGGCGAGGTGACCCGGGAGTCACTCGCCATCCTGCAGAAGGCGGACAGCATCTACATCGAGGAGATCCGCGCGGCGGGACTGTACGACGACATCTGGCAGGCGTTCGCGGTGCTGCTGCCGATCCGGACGGTGGGCGTGCAGGGCGATGAGCGGAGCTACGACCAGGTCATCGCGCTCCGCGCCGTGACCAGCCGGGACGGCATGACGGCGGACTGGTATCCCTTCCCGCACGACGTGCTGGCCCAGGCCTCGAGCCGCATCGCGAACGAGGTGGACGGGGTGAACCGGGTGGTGTACGACGTGAGCTCGAAGCCGCCGGCGACGATAGAGTGGGAATGAAGTCGGGATGGTCAGGACGGTCAGGACGGTCGGGACGGTCGGGTGTGAAAGGAACCACCTGACCGCCTCCCGACCGTCCTGACCGTCCCGACCGCCCTGACCTCCTGCCTACCACTCCTCGAAGTTGCCGCAGAACCCCGCGTTATCCGTTCCCTTCGGCGACCGAAGCGTGCCGAGGATGGCCGCGTTCATCACCGCGCGCGGCGAGACGTGGAGGCGCAGGTTGCTGAGGGTCCCGAAGATCTTGCCGTAGTGTCCGAGCTCGAAGGCGTGGCCGTTCTCGTGCAGGGCCACCGTTTCGACGTCGATGTCGTTTCCGAGCCCCGACAGCGTCCAGTCGAAGTCGTTGTTGTACCAGACCTCCTTGAGCGCCGTATCGGTCCGGCCGTCGCCGTCGATGTCCGACTCGGGCCCGCCCGCGGACTCGAGGAAGACGAACGTGAACGTCACGCCCAGGACGTTAGCGGAGGCGCCGGGACCGAGCACGGCGTCGAAGAGGAAGCCGGGCAGGTATCCCATGGTGACAATGTCGGCCGAGAAGACTGACACGGCCGGGAGGCCCGGGATGCCGAGGATGGCGCTGGGATTGCCGCCGTTCCACGCGCGCTTGACGACATCGAGCGTGGTGCACTTCGAAGCGTCCCAGGTCTCGAATGACGCGTCGATGGCGCCTTCGGCGTTGCCGGCGCCGTTGGCGGCCATGAACGGCGTGAAGTTCATGTAGGTGATGCGGTCGCCATCGGCCAGCCGGCGCGCGTCGCCGGGCACCCACCGCGACGTGAGCTGCTTGGCCCGGTCGTTGGCGAACACGATCTGGCCGCTCGCGGGCACCGGCGCCGTCGGCGCCAGGATGTACTCGGCCTTCTGGACGGCGATGTTGAGGCCCAGCGCGGCCAGTGAGTCGTTGATCCGGGCGAGCTGGACGCTGACGGGGCCCGCCTCGACGGCGGCGGACCTGCTCAAGGCGGGGACGGATTCCGGGTTGACGGATTCGGACGAACAGGAGGCGGACAGCAAGACGGCTGCACATGCCCCGAGTCGGGTCACTCGCATGCTCTGGCTCCCTGCTTGGAATGGATTGGTATGGCGACGGCGAAAGGCCCTGCGTCATCAAGTTGCGACGGATATCACCGGAGCGCCAGTCCCGGATTCCGCCTCAGAGTCCCTTTTCGCGCAGCAGCCGGAAGAGGTCATCCGGCGCAGCCAGTCCCGCGAGTCGATCTGGAACGTCGGGTTCCTTTACGAACTGGGCGATGCGTCCCAGGACCGGAAGGTACTGGTTGGAGAGCTCGACCGGTGGCGCCACGATCAGGAAGAAGTAGTGCACGGGGCGCGCATCGATCGCGTCGTACGGGATCCCGTCTCCATGCCGGCCGAAGGCGAGCCGGAGCCGGTCCACCACCAGGGACCGCGCGTGGGGGATCGCCACGCCCCGGCCCACTCCGGTCGACCCGAGCGCCTCGCGACGGCGGAGCATCCGGTGCAGGGTGGCGGCGTTGCGCTGGTCCACGCCGAGCAGTGCCACCAACTCGGCCAGCACGGCGTCCTTCCCGGTCCCGCCCAGGGTGAGGGAGACCGCGTCGGGTGCGATGAGGTCGGAAAGCATCCGCCAACCTACACCGCCTCTCGGCGGCGTGTCAAAGCCGCTCCATTGCTCGGTTCGCGCGCGGCAAGTATTTTGTTGCCATGCAGTTGCCTTTTCCGTCCGCGCGTCCCTTCCCGCTGATCCTGGCCCCCATGGCCGGGGTCTCGGAAGCGCCGTTCCGGCAGGTCTGCCGGACCATGGGCGCGGACGTCGTGCTCTCCGAGTTCCTCTCCTCCGAAGCCATCCGGCGGCGCATCCGCAACACGCTCGAGGGAGCCGAGTTCGAGGAATGCGAGCGGCCGATCGGCATCCAGATCTATGGGTCCGATCCGAACGCGATGGCGGAGGCGGCCGCGCTGATCACCGAGCATTATCGGCCGGAGTTCATCGACATCAATTTCGGCTGCCCGGTGAAGAAGGTGGTCCAGCGGAACGGCGGGTCCGGCTGCCTCCGGGACATGGAGCAGGTGGCCCGCATCATCCGCGCGGTCATCGGGGCCACGCACCTTCCCGTCACCGTCAAGACCAGGAGCGGCTGGGACGAGCCGTCGCGCGACCCGGTGGCGATCGCGCTCCGCATGCAGGACGCGGGCGCGCGCGCGTTCACGCTCCACGCGCGCACCCGCACGCAGATGTTCTCGGGCAAGGCCCGCTGGGACGAGATCGCCCAGGTGGTCGAGGCGCTGGATATTCCCGTCATCGGAAACGGCGACATCGAGACGGCCGCCGACATCGTCCGCATGCGCGAGCACACCGGCTGCGCGGGGGTGATGGTGGGCCGGGGCGCGTTCGGCAATCCGTGGATCTTCCGCGATGCCCAGGCGCTGCTGGCCGGCCGGCCGGCCGGCGCCGCGCCGGATGCGGCCGAGCGGTTCCGGGTCGCGCTGGAGCATGCGCGGCTGGCGCTCCGGCTGCAGGGCGATTCGCGCAAGACCGTGATCGAGTTCCGCAAGCACCTCGGCTGGTACACGCGCGGGCTGCACGGCGCGAGCGAGCTGCGGCAGCGGCTCTTCCAGGTCGAGTCGATGGCCGAGGCGGAGGCGATCTTCCTCGGGTATCTCGAGCCGCTCGCCCAGGTGGCGTGAGCCCGGAAGCCCTGGCCGCGCTGCTCCGCGACGTCGCCGACGGGCGCACCGACCCCGACGCCGCCCTGGCGCAGCTGCGCCACTTTCCCTCCGAATCGCTCCCGTTCGCCACCCTCGACCACCATCGCGCCCTGCGGCAGGGGCAGGCGGAGGTGGTCTTCTGCGCGGGCAAGACCGCGGAGCAGGTGGTGGCGATCTGCGGGCGGCTCGCCGCGGCGACGGGCAGCTTCCTCGGGACCCGCGCGACGGCCGAGCAGGCCGCGGCGCTCGCCGCGGAGCACCCGCGGGTGATGTGGCACCAGCTGGCGCGCGTCGTCCACCTGGCGCCGGCCGACCCCGTGCGGCGCCCGGGCCGGGCGCTCGTCGTGAGCGCGGGCACCAGCGACCTGCCAGTGGCGGAGGAGGCGTCCGTCGTGCTCGAGGCGTTCGGGCATGCGGTGGACCGCCTGGCCGACGTCGGCGTCGCCGGACTGCACCGGGTGCTCGCCGCCGGCGACCGGCTCCGCGAGGCCGACGTGGTGATCGTCGTCGCCGGGATGGAAGGCGCACTCCCGAGCGTCGTCGGCGGGCTGGTGTCGCGCCCGGTGATCGCCGTGCCGACCAGCGTGGGCTACGGCGCCTCGTTCGGCGGGCTCGCGGCGCTGCTGGGCATGCTCAATTCCTGCGCCGCGGGAGTGACGGTCGTGAACATCGACAACGGTTTCGGCGCCGCGGCGGCGGCCAGCCGGATGCTGCGGCGGTGACCCAGCGCGTCGTGGTCGAGTCCGCCGATCCGCCCTTCCGGTGGATCGACATCGTCGCCCCGACGCCGGACGAGCTCAAAGCCGTGGCGGCCGAGTACGACCTCTTCCCCACGCTGGTGGCGGACAGCCTCGATCCCGAGCACCTCCCCAAGTTCGAGCGGGTGGGGCAGACGAACTTCGTCATCGCCCGCGCCTATGACGAGCAGAGCGGCCCCAGTGCCGGCACCGTGCAGGAGCTGACCCGCAAGGTGGCGGTCTTCGCCGGCCCCGACTTCGTCATCACCATCCACCGCACCGACCAGCCCTACTTCGCCAAGCTGCGCGGCCGATACGAGGAACGCGCCGCGCGGGCCGGCCCGGGCGCATACACCGAGCGCCGGCGCTCGCTCCCCACGCGCCTGCTCATCGAGCTGCTCAATGCCGTCATCGCGACGTACGAGGCACCGCTCGAGGGCGTGGAGGCGCAGCTCGACGGCATCGAGGACGACCTGTTCGGCGAGGTGGTGAACAACTCGCTCCTGCGCGACGTCTACACGCTCCGGCGCCGCGTCACGCTGGTGAAGCGGATGCTCTGGCACACGCTCAACGCCACGGTGCGCATGACTCCGCTGGGCTCGCCGAGCGCACCCCTCTTCCAGGACGTGCGCGAGAACGCCGAAAGCATGCACGCCTATGCCGACGAGCTGCTCGAGGATGCGAACAACCTCCTGCACATCCACCTGGGCCTCGCGTCGCAGCGGACCAACCGCATCGTGCACGTCCTGACGGTGTTCTCGGTGTTCTTCCTGCCGCTCACGTTCATCGTCGGCATCTACGGCATGAACTTCCGCTACATGCCCGAGCTGGAGCACCGCGGAGGGTATCCCGCCGTGTGGGGAGTGATGGTCGTGGTGACGATCGCGATCTATCTCTGGTTCCGCCGCCGCGGCTGGCTCGGCGAATGATCGAGCTGCTGGCCGGAGCGGCGCTGGGCGCCGCGGCCGCCTGGCACCTGAGTCGCCGCGCGGCCCGGCCTGGCTCCGGAGTCGGCCCCGCCGCGGGTGCGCATCTCCTGCCGGAGCCGGCCCTCCGCTGGCTGCTGCGCGCGCATGGGGGCCTGGGCATCTGGATGTCGGAGCTGGGGCCCGATGACGACGGCCCGGTCAACGAGCGCGTCATCGAGGCCGAGCGGCTGTCGGTGACCGAGGTGGCGGCCATCGACCGGCGGCTCGAGCGGGCCCGGGACCTGGGCCAATCGGGCGCGGAACGGATGGAGGGCGGCACGTTCGTCTTCCGTGCGCGCGACGGGTACGCGGTCGGGCTCCTGCTGCCCGATGCCGGCCGCGCCTCGGGCGGGATCGCCGCGGCGGAAGACGACCTCGACCGGCTGCTCGAGGGGATCCGCCGCCGGCCGCAGATCGTGGCCCTCGCGCAGGCGCAGGCCGACGAAGGGTCGCTGGAAACGGTGGCGAGCGTGTCGCTCCGGCTGGCCTACCAGCTCGAGCGCATCACCGGCTCCGCGGTGATCGTGGCCGCGGTGGAGCCGGGTGGTGTCCTGGTCACCGGAACGTCGGGCACTGCCGACCGCCGCCTGCTCGACCTGCAGACGCACCCCGACAGCGAGCTGGCGCGGGTCGCCACCGGGCGGGAGCCGCGGCTGCTCGCACGCGGGGACCCCACCGGCGCGGCCACCGCCGACCGGCGCCAGCGCCAGGATCCGGCGCTGGTGCTGCCGATCGCCCTCCGCAGCCGGCCGGTCGGGGCCGTGGCACTCTGGCTCGCGGGCGGCTACGAACCGGCCGGCGCGGCGCTGGCGGAGATCCTGGAGGCCATTGGCAGCGCGGCCCCGAGGATCGAGCGGGCGGTGCAGGCGCAGGGCCTCGAGCAGCAGGCCACCGTGGACGCGCTCACGGGGCTCTCCAACCGCCGGGCGCTCGAGCGCGCGATGCAGCGGCACGACCGCTCCGAGGGCGCACTGATCTACGCCGACGTCGACCACTTCAAGCAGCTCAACGACGCCCTCGGGCACGCCGCCGGCGACGCGGCGCTGGTCCACTTCAGCCGCCTCCTGCGCGACCAGATCCGCTCGGGCGACACGGCGGCCCGGATCGGCGGGGAGGAGTTCGCCCTCTGGCTTCCGGGCGCCACCCTGGAGGTCGGCACCCGCATCGCCGAGCGCTTTCGGCTCAAGCTCGGCACCACGGCATGGGACTGGCAGGGCAGGTCATGGCCACTCAGCGCGTCGTTCGGGGTGGCCGCCTGCCCGGAAACGAGCGGGCGGGTCGAGAACCTGGCGGCCCAGGCAGACGCCGCACTTTACGTCGCAAAGCGGAGTGGGAGGAATCGGGTGGAAGTGGCGGGGAAGGCGGGGACGGGGAGGGAGGGCTCAGGACAAAGGGCTTAGGGGCGCCGGACTTCCACCCGCCGGCCCTTCCGCCTATCTTTCACCACTTACCCGGGGGCGACTGGCTTCGACGGGTTGGTTGAATGAGTTGCAGCGTGCCCAGGTCCAGGATCCTGGTTAAACAGCTTGGAACGCATTATCTGCCAACACTGAACTGGCAATGGCTGCGTAAGCTGAGCTAAGCTCGCTTCACGCTCCTTCGGTCCCGAAGCCCGCCTGGGGCGTCGGTCCCGAATCGAAAATCCGGGCTGGCCCTGCGCGATGCTCCGGCGCACGGGGTGAGAACCTTGGAGATAGGCTTCGGGAAGGTCGGCTGGTTACCGGCCCGGAGTGACGGCACGAAATCCCGCCTACGCACGTAGACGCAGTTCGGGATGCCGATTCGGACCAGGGTTCGATTCCCTGCGCCTCCATTGACGACCGCCGCGAGAGCATCGCGGCGGTCGTTTTTTGTGGGCGGGTGCGGCGGCGCGGAAACGGTGGGACGGCGGGACGGCGGGACGCGGGGTCGCGAGACATGCCGCGATCGGCTCAAAAAAACCCAGGAAGAATGATAGGTGCGACCCGGCCGGCTCGGAATGCTCGCCGGGGGACAACTGCCCTGTAAACGTTGGACAAGATCCTGGCGGGTTGGTGGATACCCCTGACCCCCTATCTGAAATTCTGTCCATAGTCAGCCATAACGTATTGCGGTGACGGCATTTATGTTGTGATATGTCACGTTTCACATCCGAATGGGTCGCGCGCGAGAAAAAACGCCGCGGCGATTGCGGGCCGCGGCGCCAGATGTTGCCGTACCGAAGAACTCCTGTCGAGGATCGCCTGGCGGTGTGCGTCCAGTCCCACCGCTCGCAGCTTCCGGTTACGCCCCTCCCAGCGCGTTTCTCGCCCGGTGCGCCAGGGCGAACGCCGCCTCTGCGCTCCCCGCCACGCAGGTGAGATGTCCCATCTTCCGGCCCGGCCTCGGCTCCGACTTGCCGTACAGGTGGAGCCGCACGCCCGGCATCGCCAGGGCGCGGTCCCACCGGGGCGGGCCAGCGTCCCAGAGGTCTCCCAGCAGGTTGATCATGGCGACAGGGGTCAGCAGCCGGGGCTCGGCGAGGGGAAGGCCGCACATGGCGCGGACCTGCTGCTCGAACTGGTCGGAGGCGCAGGCGTCGATGGTGTAGTGCCCGCTGTTGTGCGGCCGCGGGGCGATTTCGTTGACCAGGATCGCCCCTCGCGCCACGAACAGCTCGACCCCCATGACGCCCACATACCTGAGCGATTCCGCCACGCCGGCCGCCACGCTCCCGGCCTCCGCGATGAGCCGCGCGGGCGCCCGGGCGGGCACCACGGTCGTCTCGAGGATCCCGCGGACGTGCCGGTTCTCCCCGGCGGGAAAGGCGGCCACCGACCCGTCCGCCCCGCGGGCCAGCACGACCGAGAGCTCGAGCTCGAGGTCGAGCCGCTCCTCCAGGACGCACTCCGCACCGCCGAACGACTCGAACGCCGCCGCGCATGCCGCCGCGCTCTCGACCACCGCCTGTCCCTTCCCGTCGTAGCCCAGGCGGCTGGTCTTGAGGATCCCGCTCCGCCCGATCGACCGGAACGCCGCCTCGGCTTCCCCGGCGCTGCGGACGGGCACGAAGGCGGCCGTGGCGAATCCCGCCTGGAGCAGGTGCTGCTTCTCCGCGATCCGGTCCTGCGCGATCTCGACCGCGTCGGCGCCCGGGCTCACGGGCACGTGCTCCGCCAGCTCACGCAATGCCGCCGCCGGGACGTTCTCGAACTCGGTGGTGACGGCCGCGCACTGCTCGGCCAGGTCGCGGAGCGCCTCAGGGTCGTCGTAGGCCGCCTCGATCTGGTGATCCGCCACGGAGCCGGCGGGGCTCCGCGGCGAGGGCTCGAGCACCACGACCCGATAGCCCATCACGCGTGCGCGCAGCGCGAACATGCGTGCCAGCTGTCCGCCGCCGAGCACGCCGAGCGTGGCGCCCGGCAGGATCACGTGGGGTCCGGGAGGGTGAGGCCGAGGACTCGAGCTTCCTGCGCCCGGCGGAACTCGGCGAGGCGCGCGGCGAGCGCGGGATCGGTGGCGGCGAGGAGGGATACGGCGAAGAGGCCGGCGTTGGCCGCGCCCGCCTGCCCGATGGCAAACGTCGCCACCGGCACTCCGGCGGGCATCTGCACGATGGAGAGCAGCGAGTCGAGTCCCTGCAGGTGGCGGCTCGGCACCGGAACCCCGAGCACGGGGATGGTCGTCTTGGCGGCGAGCATGCCGGGCAGGTGGGCGGCGCCGCCGGCGCCCGCGATGATGCAGCGGAGGCCGCGCTCGCGGGCTTCGCTTGCATAGCGATAGAGCAGGTCGGGCGTCCGATGGGCGGAGACGACGCGCCGTTCGTGGGCGACGTCGAAGTCCGCCAGTCGCCGCGCGGCGTGCTGCATCACCTCCCAGTCCGAGTCGCTCCCCATCACTACGCCGACCAGCGCAGCGGCGCCTGCCGAAGCATCGGCGCGGTCGCTCATTCGTCCTCCGCGGCGAGGGCCGGCCGCCTCGGGATGCCCAGCGCCTCGCGCAGCTCCGCGACGCCCTGGACGTCGATCACCAGCTCGATGCGCACCGCCGGGACGTCGTACGCCGTCGGCGGCTGGCTGAAGCTGCCCGCGCCGGTCCCGGCGATGAGCGTGGCCTCGAAGTCGAAGCTGCCGGCCATCGTCCCGGTCGCGAAGCGGCACGAGGTGATGCTGAAGCCCGCGACCGGCGCCGGCACCTCCGGACACGCGCCCGTGGCACCGAACGCGGCTGAGGACATCGTGAACCGGCCGGCGTCGGCCAGGTAGATCGAGCCCGACGAGCTGATGTAGTGCAGGCCGCTTCCATCCGTGCCGTCGCCGATCGCTTCATCGAGCATCGCGGGGAACTCCGCCGCCGGCTGCACCACGCCGGTGTTGAAGGCGGTAGCCACGGTGTTGGCGCCGGTGTTGAGCTCGGTCCATCCGAGCAGTCCCGTGGATACCGCCTCCGCCTCGAAGCCGCCGGTGAAGACGAGCTGCATCTGGTACCCGACCACCGACTGGCCGCCGGCCGCGCCCAGCTCGTCGGCCTGGGCCACTACCGCGCCGAAGGTGAGCGGCCCCGCCGCCGCGATGAGGCCGGCGGAGCCCAGCGCCTCGATCAGCGACGCCTCCTCCTCGGCCGTCAGCGCCTCGCCCGGGCCGGTGCCATCACCGCAGGCGCCGGACAGGAGCGCCCCGGCGGCGACGACCGTCAGCAGCGCGCGGGGGCGCATGCGGCTCGCGCCTACTTCGCTGCGCGCGCCAGCTCGGCGGCGCTATAGTCGAGCGTGATCGAGAGCTGCACGGCCGGGAGGTCGAAGCTGGTGTTGGCCTGGGTGTGCGCCTCGGGGCCGGTGCCATCCACGCGGTTCGCCGTAAAGTCGAAGTTGCCGGTCATCGTCCCCGTGGCGACGCGGCAGTCGGAGAGCACGATCGCGCCGACGGTTCCCGGGACGTCGGGGCAATCGGACGTGGCCCCGAACGAGGCGCCGGTCACGCGGAAAACTCCGGACTCACCCGGGAAGTAATGCGAATCCGTGCCCTGGTCGAAGAAGAAGGCCGATGCGCCGTCGCCCGGGATGTCGGCATCGATCGTGGCGGGGAAGGTCCCGCCGGCTGCCGTGTGGAAGAGGGTGAGCGCCTGCTCGACGGTGTTGGCGCCCGCGTCGAGTCCCTGCCAGCCGGTGACGCCGGTATAGACGAAGGTCTCGGTGCCTTCGCCGGACACCAGGGTGATCTTGACCTGGCTGGCGACGGCGCTGAACTCGCCCATCGTGCCGATCTCCGCCTCGCCGAGCATCGGGCCGAAGGGGATGGCCGCGAACGGGGCGATCATGCCCTCGGTCCCGAGGGCCTGGATCAGCGCCGCCTGCTCCTGCTCGTCGAGGTCGCCTCCCGGACCGTTGTCGTCGCCGCAGGCGCCCAGCGTGAGGGTGCAGGCCGCCGCCATCGCCAGCATGAACTTCCGCATTGCACTACCTCCACGAAGGTCGAGTGGGACTAGAGTGCCGCCCGCGTGCGGTCCATCGTGCCGCGGTTGGTGAGTGCCGACTGTGCCGCCGCCAGGCGCGCGATCGGCACCCGGAACGGCGAGCAGGAGACGTAATTCATGCCGAGCTGGTCACAGAAGGCGACCGAGGCGGGCTCGCCGCCGTGCTCGCCGCAGATGCCGAGCTTGAGGTCGGGGCGGGTGCGGCGGCCCAGCTCGGCGGCAAAGCGCAGGAGCTTGCCCACGCCGTCCCGGTCGAGCACCTGGAAGGGGTCGTCGTCGATGATGCCCTGCTCGAGGTAGAGCGGGAGGAAGCGCCCGGCATCGTCGCGCGAGAGCCCCCAGGTCGTCTGGGTGAGGTCGTTGGTGCCGAAGGAGAAGAACTGCGCCTCGCGGGCGATCTCGTCGGCGGTGAGCGCCGCCCGCGGCAGCTCGATCATGGTGCCGAGGACGAAGGGCACGGTGATCTGCCGCTCGCTGAACACCTCGCTCGAGACCTGCTGCACGATGAGCGCCTGCTTGCGGAACTCCTTCACGTGGCCGGTGAGCGGCACCATCACCTCGGGCATCACGCGCCCGCTGCGCGCGGCGACGGTGCAGGCCGCCTCGAAGATCGCCCGCGCCTGCATGGCGGTGATCTCGGGGTAGAGGATCCCCAGCCGGCAGCCGCGCAGGCCCAGCATCGGGTTCACCTCGACCAGGCCGTGCACGATGCGCTGGAGCTCCGCGGCGGGCATCTGCATCTCGGCCGCGAGGGTCGCGACCTCGGCGGGCTCCTTGGGCAGGAACTCGTGCAGCGGCGGGTCGAGCAGCCGGATGCACACCGGGAACCCGTCCATGGCGCGGAAGATCGCCTCGAAATCGGCGCGCTGCATGGGCAGCAGCTTGGCGAGCGCGCGCTTCCGGCCCTCCGCGTCGCGCGCGACGATCATCTCGCGCATCGCCTCGAGCCGGCCACCCTCGAAGAACATGTGCTCGGTGCGGCAGAGCCCGATGCCCTCGGCGCCGAAGTCGCGGCCCCGGTGCGCATCGGCGGGGGTGTCGGCGTTGCAGCGGACGCGCAGGTGGCGCAGCCGGTCGGCCCAGCCCATGAGCCGGTCGAAGCTGCCGCTCAGCTCGGGCGCCTTGAGCGCCGCCTTGCCGGCGTAGACGCGGCCGGTCGAGCCGTCGAGGGTGATCCACTCGCCGGCGGCGATCGAGCGCCCGTCCACGCTGAACCGTTCCTCCGCCTCGTCCACCTCGATCGCCTGGGCGCCGGCCACGCACGGCTTCCCCATGCCGCGGGCCACGACGGCCGCGTGCGAGGTCATGCCGCCGCGCGCGGTGAGCACGGCGCGCGCCGCCACCATCCCGTGGAAGTCCTCCGGCGATGTCTCCCGGCGCACCAGGATCACCGCCGCGCCTTCCTTGCCGAGCGCCTCCGCCCGGTCGGCCTCGAACACGACGGTGCCGCACGCAGCGCCGGGCGAGGCCGGCAGGCCGGTGGTGAGGAGGTCGAGCGGACTCGACGGGTCGATCGTGGGGTGGAGCAGCTGGTCGAGGTCGCCGGGCGGGACGCGCGCCACCGCCTCTTCCTCGGTGATCAGGCCCTCGTCCACCATGTCGCACGCGACGCGCACCGCCGAGTGGCCCGAGCGCTGCGCGCGGCGCGTCTGCAGCATGTACAGCTTGCCGCGCTCGATGGTGAACTCCATGTCCTGCATGTCGCGGAAGTGCCGCTCGAGCAGGCGCGCGGTGCGGTCGAGCTCGCCGTACGCCTCCGGCAGGTGCTCCCTGAGCTCCGCGATGGGGACCGGTGTCCGGGTCCCGGCCACGACGTCCTCGCCCTGCGCGTTGAGCAGAAACTCGCCGTAGAGCACCCGCTCGCCGGTGGACGGGTCGCGGCTGAAGGTGACGCCGGTGCCCGAGTCCTCCCCGATGTTGCCGAACACCATGGTCACCACGTTCACGGCGGTGCCCATCGTGTCGGGGATGTCGTGCAGCCGGCGATAGTCGATGGCGCGCCGCGTGTTCCAGCTTTCGAAGACGGCCGCGATCGCCCCCCAGAGCTGGTCGAGCGGCGCGTCGGGGAAGGGCTTCCCGTGCTCGCGCTGGACGACCGCCTTGAAGTCGCGGACCAGGCCCTGCAGCTCCTCGACAGGGAGGTCGATGTCGCGCTCGACGCCGCAGCGCGCCTTGCGCTCCTCGATGAGCTTGTCGAACGGGCGCTTGGGCAGCTCGTACACCACGCTCGCATACATCTGCACGAACCGGCGGTACGAGTCCCACGCGAACTGCGGGTTGCCGCTCTCCCGCGTAAGGCCTTCGACGGTGCGGTCGTTGAGCCCGAGATTGAGGATCGTCTCCATCATCCCGGGCATCGACACCGCGGCGCCCGAGCGCACCGAGACCAGCAGGGGCCGCTCGGTCCCGCCGAACTGCCGGCCGGTCGTGGCTTCGAGGCGGTTGAGGCTGTTCTCGACCTCGGCCCGGAGCCGGGGCGGGAACTGGTGGCTCTCGAGATAGGTGAGGCAGAGCGAGCTCGCGATGGTGAATCCCGGCGGCACCGGGATGCCGATCGTGGTCATCTCCGCGAGGCCGGCCCCCTTGCCACCGAGCACGTCCTTCATCGCGGCCGTGCCGTCGGCGCGGCCCTGGCCGAAGAAGTAGACCAGGGCCTGGGTGTACTGGCCGCTCATCGGCCGGCGCCCGCGAGCGGGGCGGAGTGGCTGAGCTGCACGAGCTCTCCGGGGACCGGGGTGGGGTAGTCGCCCGAGAAGCAGGCATGGCAGAACCGGGCCGGGCCTTCCGGCGTCTGGCCGGCGGCGCGCAGCATGCCGTCGAGGGAGAGGTAGCCCAGGCTGTCCACGCCGAGGTACTCGCGGATCTCCTCGACCGAGTGATTGGCGCCGATCAGCTCGGCGCGGGTCGGGGTGTCAATCCCGTAATGGCAGGGCCCGGTGATCGGGGGCGAGGCAAGGCGGAGATGCACCTCGCGGGCGCCCGCGCCGCGGATCATGGCGACGAGCCCCTTGCTGGTGGTGCCGCGAACCAGGCTGTCGTCCACCACTACAACCGATTTACCCTCAATGACTTCCCGCACCGGGTTGAACTTGATTCTCACCTTGGCGATGCGCACCGCCTGGGTGGGATTGATGAAGGTGCGCCCGACGTAGTGGTTGCGGATGAGGCCGTGCTCGAGCTTGATGCCGGACTGTTCCGCGTATCCCAGCGCCATCGCGTTGGAGCTGTCGGGCACGCTGAAGACGACCTCAGCCCCCGGCGCCGGATGCTCGCGCGCGAGGGCCGCGCCGAGGTTGCGGCGCACCCGGTCCACCGATTCGGTGAAGACGGTGCTGTCGGGGCGCGCGAAATAGACCAGCTCGAAGACGCAGCGGCTCACCGGCCGCGGCGAGAGGCGGGGCAGGTGAGTGACCTTGCCGTCCTCGATCTTGAGGAAGTCGCCCGGCTCGAGCTCGCAGACGAACG
The DNA here is from genome assembly GCA_946480845.1 of uncultured Gemmatimonadota bacterium. Next base: position 2,693 of record CAMLLJ010000018.1, on the reverse strand, counting down.
AGGCGCCGACCAGGTCGAGCGCACAGGTCTCCGAGGCAACGCAGAAGCCGCTGCCGAGACGGCCCAGCACCAGCGGACGGAAGCCGCGGCTGTCCACGGCCGCGTAGAGGGTACGCCCGAGCGTGATCACGACGCTGTAGGCGCCGTCCACCTGCTCGAGCGCGTCACGGATCTGCTCGTCGGGCGTCTCCGCGTCCGAGCGCGCGATCAGGTGGACGATCACCTCGGAGTCGCTCGACGAGGAGAAGATCGCCCCCTGCCGCACCAGCTCGCGCTTGATGGCGGCCGCGTTGACCAGGTTGCCGTTGTGCGCCAGCGCGAGCGGGCCGCAGCGGGTGCTCGCGTAGCACGGCTGCGCGTTGGCGAGCAGGCTGCTCCCGGTGGTGGAGTAGCGGGTGTGGCCGACCGCGATGTCGCCCGGCAGCCGCTTCAGCAGCGTCTCGTCGAAGTTCTCGGAGACGAGGCCCATGCCGCGGTGGCTCCGCGCGTTCCCCTCGCCGTCGATGGCCACGATGCCGGCGCTCTCCTGCCCCCGGTGCTGGAGGGCATAGAGGCCGTGGTAGGCGAGGTTCGCCGCATCGGGCAGGTTGGCGACGCCGAAGATGCCGCACATGGATCAGACCTCCGTGGTCCTGCTGGATTCCTGCCGCATCCTCCGCGGGATCGCCTCGTAGTACAGGGTGCGGAGGTCCTGCACGTTCCACGCGAGCGAGGTGCCGCCGAGCCGGATCGACAGTGCGCCTCCGGGCTCCCCGACGACGCCGGCGTCGGACAGCGGCACTCCGAACCGCTTCGCGACCGCCTCGAGGCGGCCCACGGCGTCCGCTCGGCAGCTGAGCACCGCCCGCGCACCGTCCTCGCCGTAGAGAACGCCCTCTGGCGCCACGCCGGCGGCGTACCCGTCCAGGTCGATCGCCGCGCCCAGGCCACCCGCGGCGTAGGGCCCGCCGATGGCGGCTTCGGCGATGGCCACCGCAAGCCCTCCTTCCGAGCAGTCGTGTGCCGACCGCAGCAGGCGCTCCCGTGCCGCCGCGACCAGGAAATCCTGCAGCGCGCGCTCGGCGGGGAGATCGACCGCGGCGGGCGCACCGCCGACGAAGCCGAGCAGCTCCGCCCAGTAGGCCGAGCCGCCCAGCGTGCCGGCCGTGGTCCCGGCGATGAGGACCCGGTCGCCCTGCGCGCCGAAGTGGCTGGGCACCCGGTCGGCCGCGCGATCGAGCAGGCCCACCATGCCCACCGTCGGCGTGGGATAGACGGCACCGGTCGGGCTCTCGTTGTACAGCGAGACGTTGCCGCCGGTCACCGGCGTCTCGAAGGCCCGGCAGGCATCGGCGATGCCCCGGCACGCTTCGCGGAACTGGTAGAACACCTCGGGCTTCTCGGGGTTCCCGAAGTTGAGGCAGTCGGTGATCCCGAGGGGCCGGGCCCCGGTGCAGGCGATGTTGCGCGCCGCCTCTGCGACGGTGGCCTTGCCACCCTCGTAGGGATCGAGGGCCACCAGCCGCGCATTGCAGTCGAGGGTCACGGCGAGGCCGAACTCGGTGCCGGGCACGCGGAGCACGCCGGCGTCGCCGCCCGGGCCGAGCACCGTGGAGGCCTGCACGGTGGAATCGTACTGCTCGTACACCCAGCGCTTGCTGGCGATGTTGGGCGCGTCGAGCAGCCCCTCGAGCGCGGCGCGCAGGTCGGGCGCCCTCGAACCGGCCGGCGGCGCAGCGGCGCGGAGGCGGACGACCTCGGGCGATTCGCTCGCCTCCGGCTCGTAGATGGGGCAGTCGTCCACCAGCCGCTGGCCGGGGATGGACGCGACCACGAGCCCATCGTGCTTCACCCGGAACATCCCGTCGTCGGTGACCACGCCGATCTGGGCCGCATCCAGCTCCCACCGGCGGCAGACCGCGCGGATCGCGCCGACCCGCGCGGGCTCGGCGACGACGAGCATCCGCTCCTGGGATTCGGAGAGCAGGATCTCGTAGGGCGTCATGCCCGGCTCGCGGGTGGGGACCAGGGCCGTGTCGATCTCCACGCCCACGCCGCCGCGGGCCGCCATCTCGGCGGAGGAGCTGGTGAGGCCGGCGGCGCCCATGTCCTGGATGCCGACGATGAGGCCCGAGGTGATGAGCTCGAGGCTCGCCTCGAGCAGCAGCTTCTCGGTGAACGGATCGCCCACCTGCACCTGCGGGCGCCGCGCCTCGCTCTTCTCCGACAGCTCTTCCGACGCGAAGCTCGCGCCGTGGATCCCGTCGCGCCCGGTGCGCGCGCCGACGGCGAGCAGCACGTTGCCGACGCCCTCGGCCCGGGCGCGGATCAGGTCGTCCTCGCGCAGCAGGCCCACGCACATCGCGTTGACGAGTGGGTTGCCGGTGTAGCCGTCGGCGAAGCCGACCTCGCCGCCCAGCGTGGGCACGCCGACGCAGTTGCCGTAGTCGCCGATGCCGCGCACCACGCCGGCGAAGAGGTAGCGGTTGCGGGGCACGTCCAGCGGGCCGAAGCGGAGGCTGTTGAGCATCGCCACCGGGCGGGCACCCATGGTGAAGACGTCGCGCAGGATGCCGCCGGCGCCGGTGGCCGCGCCCTGGTAGGGCTCCACGGCGGAGGGATGGTTGTGCGACTCCACCTTGAAGGCGACCGCCCACCCGTCCGGCAGGCGGAGCACGCCGGCGTTCTCGCCGGGACCCTGGATCACCAGGGCG
>CAMLLJ010000017.1 GCA_946480845.1 uncultured Gemmatimonadota bacterium | reverse complement strand
GGGTGGTGGGGGTTTCGGGGGTGGGTAGCCTGGGGAGAGTATGGTCTGGACGGTCGGGAGGGTCCGGACGGTCAGGTTCGTCCAGAATAGCGGAGGCGCTCAACCCGACCGTCCCGACCGTCCTGACCGTCCCGACCGCCCCCCACCTGACCTATCCCATCCGACCATCCCAAAAAGAAGCGGCCATCCAGTCGTGGCTGGATGGCCGCTTCATGCAACGACCGGCCGGGGGCGGAGCGTACATGCCGCCGTTCTTCTCCCGCTCGCCGTCGGCAGCCTGAGCTGCTCGGGAGGACGAGGAGGGGCCCCGACATAGATCCCCAGGCCGGATGGCCGTCCCACCTGGTTCATCGCTGCCAGCGCTGCGAGTCCGATCGAGTCGCGGACCGATCGTTCGCGGAGCATCCCGAGGCGCCAGATCGGGGTGGATGAGGCACGCGACTGGCCTCACCTGCCTGGCCGGGGTGACCACCGGGATCAACGATTGCCTCTGCCCTTGGAAGCTCGGCAATCTCCCCCGATATCCCGTCCAGACCGCCTTCCGCTCGACATGCCAACCCGGAGTCGGCACTCGTGACGAACTGCGTGGATACAAGATAGGCACCCGCGAGAATCTCGCAAGTGCCTGATTTCATTCGGTTTACGCGATTTCGGTGTGGACGGCTTGTGGAGCTTCAAGTCGCTGCTGCAACGCGAATTCCGGGTGGCCGTCAACAAATTGTGGGAATGTGTATCCACATATAGGCGGGACGGCGGGACGGCGAAAGTAAGGCCGCCCCGTCCGGACTAGCGCGCCAGCGGGTCGGGTCTCGCGCCGAGGGGGCGGTTGGGAATGTCCATCGCCCGGAAGAAACCGTCCACCGCGCTCTCGTATCGCAGGATCTCCGCGCGGACCGGCTGTGCGCGGCGGTTGCCGTAGCCGCGCACTTCCTCGCCGTTGCCCCGGGTGCCCAGCCGGTCGAACTCGGCGCGGCAGCTGCCCAGCACGCCTGCCAGCGATCCCAGCGCCTCTTCGAGGCGGACCTGCTCGCGGCGCTGGAGCTTCGAAGCGGTGCTCGTCGCGGCCACCACCGTCCGCACCGGCGCCACATTGCGCCCGGCGGCGGTGCAGGCGTGGCCCAGCTCGCGAGCGCGCGAGGTGAGCGACTGGACCGACGTGGTGCGGAAGTCCCGCTCGAGGCGTGCGATCGCCGCGATCACGGGATGGAGCGAGTCGCGCAGCACGTAGATGGCATCCCGCGCGACGGCGCGATTGGAGTCGAGCGGCTGGTCGGGGAGGACGAGCGCCGCCTGGGCGTGCACTGCGGGAACGGCGGCGATGGCAAGCAATGCGGTCAGGGCAAAGCGCTTCATGATTCCAGGCCGACCTCGATGTAACGCCAGGTCGGCTCGCCTTCGGTAGAGGTAAAGAGGACGCCGGCCGAGCTGGCGGCAAACCACCCCGCCACCATGGTGCGCGGCCCGTCGAGCTGCTCGATGATCGCGCCGAGCCAGCGGCGCATGTGCCGGAGCTCGGGGGCCCGGCGCCCCAGCAGCGCGAGCAGCGAGCCGGCCCCGGAGGTCGCTCGCAGGAAGTGCGCCAGCGCGTGGGCCCGCTGCCTGAACTCCACCGCCTTCACTCCGGGCTCGTCGAAGAGCACCGCCCCCTCGAACACGTCCATCGGCGGAGCGTCAAGCCTGGGGCCAAGATAGACGTAGCAACGGCCCTGCTCGTCCTTGCGTTCGATGACGGCCGCGGCCGTCTCGCCGGTGAGGCGGCCGGCATGGAGCAGGTCGTCGTCCCGGAGGATCCCGACGGCGCCCGTCCACTCCAGGGCCGCCAGTGCGTTGTCCACGGGACACCCGACCGTGTCGTCGAAGGCCAGCAGCCGGGGGGCCTCGCCGGCCCGGAGGACGAAATGGGACAGGCCTTCGGCCCGGTCGGTGAACGTCCGGACTACCAGGGTTGCTGGGGTGGGCATCGGGGAAAGATGGGCGGATGGACGGGACGGGGGAAGGGCGGGACGGCGACGCGCCTCCCGCCGTCCCGCCATCCCGTCCCTACGGCACCAACCCGCTCTCCCCCTCCACCTTCACGATCCAGAGCCCCGAATTGATGTCCGACACGTAGATGTGCCCGTCCCGGTAGATGGCCCCCCAGGCATTGGGGGCGTTCGGGGTGACGCCGTTCTTGTCGCCGGTGACGACGTGGGCGATCTCGCGTCCCTGCGCCAGCAGGTCGCCGCGCAGCTCGCCCGAGATGTCGAGGACCCGGAGGCCGCCCTGGTAGTCGCCCATGTAGAGGGTGTCGCCCGCGACCCAGACGTTGTGGGCCCCGCCGTCCTTCGGCTCGTAGTACGCCACGGCGCGCGGCTTCGTGAGGTCGGAGACGTCGATGACGTGGAGCCGGCCGTAGGCTCGGCCCAGGCCCATCACCCCGCCGCCCTCGGTGGGCCGCGGCCGCGCCGAGAAGACCTCGTCGCCCACGAACACGTACCGGCCGGCGCGCCACGCGGTGTGGGTGCCGCGGATGAAGCCGGGCCCGCCCACGGCCTCGACCTCGCGGTAGGTCTGGTTCAGGTCGTACTTGAACTGGGTGACCAGCTGCGGGTTCTCCGGGCTTCCGCCCTTCACGCCGTTGCCGACGTCGAGCACCACCAGCCCGTCGTTCCAGTAGGAGAGATAGGCGAGCCCGTCCTGCACGTCGATGTCGTGCAGCATGCGCCCCGCCGCGGAGCGCGGCGTTTCCCAGCGCGCCACCTGCTTCGGGTGGTACGGGTCGCGGATGTCGATCACGCGCATCGAGCCGGTCGCGTCGTCGGTCAGGTAGACGTAGCCGCGGTAGACGAAGGTGCTGTGCACGCCGCCGCTCACCGTCTCGGTGAAGTCGGCGATCGGCTTCGGGTGCGCCGGGTCCTCGAAGGAGAGCACCACGATGCCGTTCTTGCGCATCGAGGAGCCCTCGCGGGTGAGCACGCCGAAGCGGCCGTCCTCCGTCGTCATCACGTCGTTGATCGCACGCGCGTCCACCACGACCGAATCGGTGATCACCGGGGCCGCGGGGTTGCTCACGTCCACGGCGTAGATCCGGTCGCTGATGGTGCTGATGTACCCGTGCTTGCCATCCGGATGGAGCCAGAACTCGGCGGCATTCTGCTTGAGCGGCAGGCGGCCGACCAGGGTAGTCGGGCGCCGCGCATCGCGCGGCCGCACCTCGATCACCGACTCGGCACTCCGCCCGGCGAAGCTCCCCGTCACCCGGTACGTCCCGGGCCGCTCCGCGACGAACCGCCCGTCAGCGCCCACTTCGCCGCCGCCGCGCGACACCGCCCACTCGCCGGCGACGTCGCCCACGGCCGCGCCGGCCGAGTTCTTCGCCGCGAGCGTGAGGCGCACCACGTCGCCGGTGCGCACCGTCGCGGTCGCGGGCTCGACGGCGATGGAGGTGACCGGATTCGCCACCACGGTGACGGCCAGCGTCTCGCGGGCACGGCCCGCGCGCGCGGTCAGCGTCGCGCGGCCCGGCTTGAGCGCGGTGATCCGTCCCGCCGCCCCCACCGAGACGACCGCCGGCGCATCCGACGACCATGCCACCTGGTCGTAGCGGCGGTCATCGTTGGCGGCGTACGGCGTCGCCGCCAGGATCACCGACTGGCCCGCATAGAGCCGGCTGACCGCGGGCTCGATGGCGATGCGGGCCGCCGGCCCCGGCAGCACGGTGACGCGCGCGAACGCCGTCGCCGGGCGCCCGCCGCCCCGCGGGCTCACCACCGCCGAGGCGACCACGGTGCCGGTGGAGCCACCGGTCACCAGGCCGCTCGAGTCCACCGAGCCCTCGAAGGCGCCGAGGCTGTGGAACCAGCGCACCCGCACATTGGTGAGCTCCTTGCCGGCGCTGTCGTAGGCGATCGCGCGGACCCGGATGGTGTCGCCCACCTGCACCGCCGCCTCGGCGGGGATCACCGCGACGCGGGCGATGGGTGAGCGGATGACCGGCGGCGCCGGCGTGGCGGGCGCCGCCACCTGCTGCAGCGCGAGAAGGACCCGGAGCATGGAAGGCCTCGCTGTCGTTCGGGATGGGAGTCGGCGAAATCTAGCGCCCGGGCGGGGGTGCGGTAGCTTTGCGCATGCGCGTGGAGACCGCCGTCTATCAGTCGCCCGTGGGGCCGCTCACGCTGCTCGAAAGCACGGAAGGCCCGCTCGTCGTCGAGTATCCGGGCCGCTCGGCGCGGCTCCGCTGGACGGTGCGGCTGCGCGGGGCCGCGCCCGCCGTCGAGGTGGGCGAGGGCGAATGCGCGCGCACCAGTGCCTGGCTCGACGCGTACTTCGCCGGCAGCCCTCCGCCGTTTCCATTTCCCCGCTGGCTGCTGCGCTGGTTCGACGTCAGCGCGGCGCAGGTCGCCGTGTTCAGGGCGCTCCGGCGGATCCCCTTCGGCGAGACGCGCTCCTACGCGGACGTGGCGCGGCAGACGGGCATCCATCCGCGGGTGGTCGGGCAGCTGGTGGGCTCCAACCACCTGAGCATCCTGGTCCCCTGCCACCGCGTGGTGGGCAAGCGCGGCGCGCTGGTGGGTTACGGCGGCGGCGTGGCGCGCAAGCGCTGGCTGCTCGCGCACGAGCTCCGCCACGCGGGCGTGGTGCTCCGCTAGGCGCATTGACAGATCCCCGGGCGGGCACAACCTTTGGGCATGCAGGGCGCTCCCCGACCCACAGACTGAACGCACCGTCGCCGTCCGCCACCGCGGACGGGCGAATGCTCTGCCCGGCCATCCCGGCCGGGGTTTTACCGGAGCCTCGAGGCTCCCGCACAGAAGAGGTCGTTGCAATGGCGAAGGGCACGGTCAAGTGGTTCAATGATGCGAAGGGCTTCGGATTCATCGCGCAGGACGGAGGGAAGGACGTCTTCGTCCACCACACCGCCATCGTGGCCGATGGCTTCCGCTCGCTCGCCGAAGGCGACCAGGTGGAATTCGAGATCGTCGAAGGACCGAAGGGGCTGCAGGCCGCCAACGTCCGGAAGGCCTGAGCGCCCGCCGCTCGACCGCCGTTGACAACCCGCCAGTAGGCAGCGCGCCCGGGGGCCTCGCCCCCGGGCGCGCCGCCGTTGCGGTGCCGTTCTTGCTACGCTTTCACCTGTCCCCGACGAAGGATTGCCCGCATGCCTCCGGTTTGCCGCCGTCTCCCCCGCTCGAGCAGCGCCCTGCTCGCGGCCCTGGCTGTCACGGTCCTGTGCGCGGCCCCGCTGTCCGCGCAATCTGTTGCAGTTGCTTCGACTCCGCTGGAGTTCTTCGGCTTCCGACCCGGCGCATCGCTGCAGGACATTGCCGCACGCGTCCGCTCGATCGATGGCGGCACACTGCGGTGCGACCGTGCACGCAGCGACCGCCGCGTCACCGAATGCCGTGGCAGCGTCTACGATCCCGACCTCGGCGGGCAGGTCGATCTGTGGCTCTCCGCCATCGATAGCGTGGCGGCTGTGCTCACGCTCTCGAGCGAGGTCGAGCCCGACCAGCTCGACCGCTGGCGCAACGAGCTCGAGGAGAGCTACGGCCGGGTCGGCGCCAAGGTGCAGGGCAGCCAGTGGATGATGCAGTGGGTGCGGAGCGGCCGGATGGCGCGGCTCACCTGGAAGGTGCAGCGGAACGAGCGCACGGCCTCGGTGAGCCTGGTGGACGGGCACGTGCTCGATGGCTGGGGCCGGGAGCGCTCGCGGACGCGCGGGGGGTGAACGATCGGGGCGCGACTGGGGACCTGCGCTGAACGGAGCTCTATTCCGGGCGGAGCAGGTCCCTCGCTGCGCTCGGGATGACTCCGCTCGGCATTACGCGCCACTTCTTGCACCTGCTCGACCAATCACGCCAATTCCTGACACCCCGTCCCGCAAGGGATTGTGCAATCCCCCCCGCCCCAATAACCTACGCGACCAGCCCTCCCCTATCGATCTGACCCCGCAGGCCACACGGAGAAGCCGTGGCACTACTGGAGCGCATCCTGCCCGCTGCCCTGGTCCTGGTCGCGGCGTGCGGGTCCGCGGAGCTGATCCCCATCGGCGTGGCCGGCGCGTTCACCGATCCGATCGGGAAGCCGATGGTGCTGGGTGCCCGGCTGGCGATCGAGGAGATCAACGCGACGGGCGGGATCGACGGGCGGAACCTGGTGCTGATCGAGGAGAACGATTTCGGCGATCCCGACTCCGCCATCGTCGTCGCCAACCGGCTCTACTCCAGCGACGCGGTGGCCGTCGTCGGCCACCTCTACTCCGGCACCACCCTCGCCGCGGCCCCGGTCTACAACAGCGGGGCCAGCCCCATCGCCTCGATCTCACCGTCGTCATCGGCGCCCGAGGTGTCGCGCGCCGGGGCCTACACCTTCCGCATCTGTCCCAGCGACCTCGCCCACGGCGCGGCCCTCGCCCGCTGGGTGCGCGAGCGGCTCGGCCTCAACCGCGGCACCGTCCTCTACCTGAACGATGAGTACGGCCGGGGCGTGCGCGAGCGCTTCGTCGCCGAGTTCGAGCGGCGCGGCGGTGAGGTGGTGGCGGTGGCGCCCTACCTCGGCGATACGCCCGACGTGGCGGCCTACATGGCCCGCATGCAGCGCGACGAGCGCTCCCAGTTCGTCATCGTGGCGGGCAACCGGAGCGAGGCGGAGGAGGTCCTCAGGCAGATGCAGGCGCGCGGGATGTCGCTGCCGCTGCTTGGCGCCGACGGCCTCGAGGGCATCGAGGAGGCGGGGGCGCTCGCCGAAGGTGTGTACGAGACGCTCGCGTACCTCCCGCTCATCGATACGCCGGCCAACCGGAAGTTCGTCGCCGCCTATCGTGCGCGCTACGCCTCCGAGCCGCCGCCCAACCAGCCGGCCGCCGCCTCCTACGACGCGGTCTACCTCATCCGCGACGCGATCCAGCGGGCCGGCACCGACCGGCGGAAGCTGCGCGACGCGATCGCGGCGATCGGGGATGCCACGCCGTTCGAGGGCGTCACCGGCCGGATCGCCTTCGACTCGCTCGGCGACGTGCCCACGCGCGACGTGCACGTCGCGGTCGTGCGGAATGGCGCGCTCCGCCTGGCCGGAGGGCAGTAGGCGTGCTGCGCAGCCTCAAGAGCCGCATCATCGCGACCATGGCGCTGCTGGTGGCGCTGGTCCTGGTCATCGCCATCCTCGGCGTGACCGCCATCAACGCCCTGGACCGCTCCGCCAGCCGCGAGCTGGCGCTGGTCGTCGCCGGCAGCGACCTCAGCACGTCGCTGGTCGGGACCACGGCGGCCGAGATGCGTGCGGCCGAGCAGTACCTGGTGCGCCCCGACCCGGCGCTGCTCGACGACTTCATCACAGGCGGCGATTCCGCCTACGTCATCCAGGCGCGCTACCGCGACCTCGCCGACCTGACCACCACCGACCGCGTGCGGCTCAACAGCATCGCATCGTCCCAGGCGGCGATCGAGGTGGCCTACGCCACCGCGCACGCCCTCACCGACCTCGGCCGGCCCGATGAAGCGCTCCGCTTCGCCGCGCAGGCCCGCGGCCCCGCCGATTCGCTGGTGGCCGAAGTGCGCGCGCTCACCGAGGCGCAGGGCGTCCGGGCGCGCGACCGCGCGGCCTCGCTCCGGGTCGAGGCGGCCCGGCGCCGCAACTGGCTCGGGCTGCTCTTCTTCACGGTGCTGGGCATCGGCGTGGTCGCGTCGGCACTGGCCGTGCGCGCCGTGGACCAGCCGCTCAGCCGCCTCGTGGGTGCGGCCGACCGCTTCGGTGGCGGCGACCTGCGCCCCATCGACGTGGGCCGGATGCCCGCCGAGCTGGAGCAGCTGGCCGACGCGATGAACAACATGGGCGAGCGGCTGCGCGCCGTGGTCGGCGCGATCACCCGCGAGTCCAACGTCATCAGCGGCAGCGCGAGCGACTTCTCCGCGATGAGCGAGGAGCTGGCCGCCTCGAGCGGCGAGATCTCGACCGCGATGGTGCGGGTGGCCACCAGCGCCGAGCAGCAGCGCACCGGCATGGAGCAGGCTGGGCGGCTGCTCGAAGAACTGCGCGCCGCCTCGGCCTCCAACGCGCAGGCGGCCGCGCGCGTCGTGGACCTGGGCGAGAAGATCCGCGGGCTCGCGGCCGAGCACCGCACCGACGTCGAGTCCGCCGGGCGCACTCTCCTCGACGTGCGCGAGGTGGTGCGCACCTCGGCGCGCCAGGTGCAGGAGCTGGCGCGCCAGAGCGAGACGATCACCGACTTCATCGACCTCATCAAGCAGATCTCCTCGCAGACCAACCTGCTCGCGCTGAACGCGGCGATCGAGGCCGCGCGGGCGGGCGAGCATGGCCGGGGCTTCGCTGTCGTGGCCGAGGAGGTGCGCCGGCTCGCGGACTCGAGCGCGCGCGCGGCCGAGGACGTCACCAAGTCGGTCGAGTTCATCCGGCGGCAGGTGCGCGAGGTGTCCGGGACGATGGAGATCGGCTCGGCCAAGGTGGCGGGCATCGAATCGGTGGCGAGCGCGGCGGCGGGGGCGCTCGAGGAGATTGCCAAGGCGGTGCAGGACGTGCACGAGGCCGCCGCCGCCGTGGCCAGCGAGGCGGAGCAGCACCGGGGCATCGTGGACGAGCTGGGAAGGCGGACGGTGCAGGTGGCGCAGACCGCCAACGAGCACGCGGCGGCGAGCGAGGAAGTCACGGCCGCCGCCGAGGAGCAGAGCGCCAGCACGGAACAGATGGCCGCGGCGGCGGGCGAGCTGCTTCAGGGGGCCCAGCGGCTTACGGCGGCAGTGCAGGACCTCAAGACCTGAGCGCCGCGTCGCGCGGCGCCCGGCTTCCTTCCCGAAACTAGCGCTTCTTCCCCCGGACCGGCTTCCTGGCGGTCTTGGCCTTGACGGGCCGGGCCGGGCGCGCGGGCCGCGCCGGCTTGCGCGCCACGGGCTTGGGCTTGGGCTTCTGCTTGGCGGCGGGTTTCGCCTTGGCGGCAGGCTTCGGCTTGTGGACCGGGCGCGCCTTGGGCGCGGCCGGGTGCGTCCTGGCCCGCTCGGCGGCGGCCCGGTCCGCGGCGCGATGCTCAGCGCGGTCGGCCGCGCGATCGGCGCGCTTCTGCTGGGCGGCCTGGAGCTCCGCGAGCACCCGGTCGGCCTCATCCGAGCTGAGCAGGCTCCGGCGCACCGCGTAGCGGAGCAGCTCCTCGGAATCGGGGATGCGGTAATCCTCGAGCCGGGCAGCCGCGCGGGAGAGATGGACGATCGCGTCCGCGACCGGGCTGCGCAGCACCTGCGCGATGCCCGGGAGGGTTTCCATCAGGGATGAGATCTGGGAGCTGCCGAGTTCCGAGCCCAATCGTGCCTCCTTGCAGTGGCGGCTGACGGGTCAACCGATCCCGGACGCGACTTAAGGCGGCAAGCTACCGGGAGTTACGAGGGGAGTCAAGAAAGGGAGCAGGGGGCGGGGTCGGGTATGAGCGGTCAGGGATCAGGGGTTGGGGGTCAGGGCTTAGGGCCAGGGGTCCCGGGACATGGCGCATGGGACAGGGACAGGCCCGGATCGACCACTGGGAAGGGAATCTCGACGGAAACCTGTCAGAAAGACCGGCCATAACGGCATAAATAGCAAAGGCAGCCGCCGGAGAAGCGCGACGGCTGCCTTTGGCACTCCCCTAATCCCTGATCCCTACCCCCTACCTCGTCACCTCCAGAAACCCGACCTCATCATACGCCCGGTGCGGCAGGCAGTAGAACCGGTACCGCCCGGCCGGCATGTCGGCCGGCAGGGTGATCCGGTACTCCCCGCCCTTCGCGAGCAGCGGGCCGCTCAGGTCGCCAACGCGCCGCGGCATGGCGGCGTTGAGCGCGGTGCGGGCGGCGGCGGGCATCGAGCCCTCGAAGGTGACGCCGTGGTTGCCGCCGCCGGCCACCCGGAACACCAGCACGTCGCCGGGCTTCGCGGTGACGGTCGCGGGCGCGAAGGTGTACTCCTCACGCTCGGCGTTGCCGTCCATGCGGATCACGTGGGTCTTCTGCGCAGCCGCGGACCCCGCGGTGCCGAGCGCGAGAGTTGCCAGGACCAGTGCAGTGCGATGCATCGAAACTCCTCTCTTCCCGGTCTGTCCTTCGGCACCGGGCTCGAATAGATTTGTTCGTGGCGGCAGGCGCCATCTGCGCGTCAGACCGCCGGGACGAGGCTGGCCATGGGACGACGGGGCATCAAGGAATACCGAGCACCCGAAGCCCTGATCTTGATCGTCGCCGATCGGGACCGGAAGCCTCTCGTCTGCCCTTCCTGCGGTTCCACCGACATCCACCGCAATCCCCCGCGGGGCTCCGAGGAGCCGGGCCGCGTGACGCTCACCTGTGCGTCCTGCGGAAGGAGCGCCGTGTACCTGGAAGCGGGCACCGGCCCCGTCCGGTCCCCCGAAGCGCCCCATCCCCACTAGCCTAAGCAAGCATCGCACCAGAAGCGCTTGACGGACACCCCCTGCCCGGGCATCCTCCACGCCGATGCCTGCCGCCAGACGCCTCTTCCTGACCGTTTTCCTGGACCTCATCGGCTTCGGCATCGTGCTGCCGCTCCTGCCGAGCTACGGGGCCCGGTACACCTCGAGCGCCGCGCTGATCGGGGCCCTCGTGGCCACCGATTCCCTGCTCACGTTCCTGCTCGCGCCCGCCTGGGGCCGCCTGAGCGACCGGATCGGCCGGCGTCCCGTCCTCCTGATCGGGCTGGCGGGGAGTGTCCTCTCCTACGTCATCTTCGGGCTCGCCGGCAGCTTTCTGGCGCTGGTGATCTCGCGGGTGGTGTCCGGTGCCACCGGCGCCACGATCCACGTGGCCCAGGCGTACCTGGCCGACGTCACGCCGCCGGAGCGGCGATCCCACGCCATGGGCCTGATCGGGGCCGCCTTCGGCCTTGGCTTCACCATCGGGCCGGCCATCGGCGGGAGCGCCAGCGCCTACGGCGATGCGCTGCCGGGCTTCATCGCGGCAGCGATCACCGGGGTCAACCTGGTCATGGCCTGGCTCGGGCTTCCCGAGACCGAAGTCCGCCGCCGCCCCGACTACCGTCCCCTGCCCCTGCACTGGGCGCGGCTCGGCTCCCCCTTCGGCGTGATGTTCGCCTCGACGCTCGCCTTCACGGCGATCTACGTCTCCTTCCCCCTCTATTCCCAGCAGGTCCTGGGCTACGAGCGGCGCAGCGTGTCCTCGTTCTTCGTGGTGATCGGGCTGGTGACGATCGTGGTGCAGGGGCGCATCGTGGGCCGGCTCGCCCCCCGCTTCGGCGAGCGGCGCCTGGTGGTGGCGGGGGCCGCGCTCATGGCCGCAGGCTTCGGCGCGTTCGTCCCGCTCTCGCGGACGACTGAGGGCCTGCTCGCCAGCATCGCGCTGCTCACCACCGGGTTCTGCCTGGTGGGCCCGAGCCTGGCCGCGCTGATGTCGCGCACGACGGCGGCCGAGGAGCAGGGACGGGCGCTGGGGATGCTGCAGAGCGTGGGGGCGGTGGCGCGGATCGTTGGACCGCCGGCGGCGGGCATCGCCGGTCAGGTTGCCGGGCCCGCGGCGCCGTTCTACGCGGCGGCCGCGGCCGCGGCGCTCGCGGCGGCGGCGGGGCTAATGCAGTCCGCTGAAGATCCGGTCCCAGCGGATTGAGGTGAGGAACGGCAGCGGCTCGAAGCTGGCCGCGTCGTAGCTGTAGTAGACGAACATCGGCGTGCCGCGAAGGTTGGCCCGGGGCAGGAAGCCCCAGTAGCGGCTGTCGTAGGAGTTCTCCCGGTTGTCCCCCATCACGAACAGCGAGCCCGGCGGCACCACGATCGGCCCCCAGTCCTGGAGGTCGGGGAGGTAGTCGGTCGAATCGCCCCCGACGAGGTAGGGGAGCTGCCAGGTGCGCATCTGCAGCCGGAACGCGCCCGCCGAGCGGGTGGTGTCGGTGTGCAGCGCGTACGGCTCCGACACGTACTGCCCGTTCCGGTAGAGGTGGCCGGCGCGCATGGCGAGGGTGTCGCCCGCCATCCCGACCAGCCGCTTCACCACCTTGATGTCCTCCTCCTTCGAGTCGAACACCACGATGTCGCCGCGGCGCGGCTCGCGGATCGCGGGGAGGCGCTTGCCGATGAACGGCACCTCGGCGCCGTAGAGCGCCTTGTTCACGAAGAGCCAGTCGCCCACCAGGAGGGTGCGCTCCATGCTGCTCGACGGGATGTGGAACCCTTCCATGAGGAAGGTGCGCAGCAGCAGGAAGATGAACACCGCCGCGGTGAGCGACTTGGTCCAGTCCCAGAGGGCGAGGCAGGCCCGGGCGAGCCGGGAGCGGGTGCGCGGGTTCATCGCGGGGTGTCGAAGATCCGGTCCCAGCGGATGTCGGTGAGGAAGGGGGCGGTGCGCCACCCCTCGGCGTTGTAGCTGTAGTACACGAACATCGGCGTGCCGCGCACGTTGGCGCGCGGGAGGAAGCCCCAGTAGCGCCCGTCGTACGACTCGTCGCGGTTGTCGCCCATCATGAAGTAGGACGCCGGCGGCACCACGATCGGGCCCCAGTCGTGCAGGTCGGGCGCGTAGGTGGCGGCGTCGCCGGCGGCGAGATGGCGCACCTGCCAGTCGCGCATCTTGGCGCGCATGGCGGGTGACTCCGACTTGGCCGCATTGGAGCGCACCGCCCACGGCTCGTCCACCTCGGTGCCGTTCCGGAAGAGCATGCCGCCGCGCATCTCCAGCGTATCGCCGGGGACGCCGACGGCGCGCTTCACCACGTCGAGGTCCTCCTCGACCGAATCGAAGACCAGGATGTCGTTGCGCTCGGGCTCGCGGTAGGCGGGCAGGCGGATCCCGGTGAAGGGGATCTCCGGGCCGAACACCGCCTTGTTGACGAAGAGGAAATCGCCGACGAGGAGCGTGTTCTCCATGCTCGACGAGGGAATCCGGAACGCCTCCACCAGGAAGGTGCGCAGGAACAGCCAGGCGATCACGGCGAACGCGATGGAGCGGGTCCACTCGCGCAGCGCCGACGTCTCCTTCACGGCGGCCTTCGGTTCCTTCGCCTTGTCCCTGGCGGCCCCGGCTCGCTGCTCCGGGGCGACGGCGTTCTCGCTCATTCCACCCAGTCTGCCAAGAAGATATTGGTGTCGCCGGCCCGGGCCGCCCCGCGGTTCGAGGCCCACACGACCAGCTTCCCGTCGCGGCTGAACATGGGGAAGCCGTCGAACTCCGGCGACTGCGTGACCTTCTCCAGGCCCGATCCGTCCACGCCGATGAGGTAGAGGTCGAAATTCCGGCCCCGCGGCGTTTCATGGTTCGACGCAAAGATGATCCGCTTCCCATCCGGATGGAAGAAGGGAGCAAAATTGGCGCCACCAAGACTGGTGATGCGCCGGGCGTTGCCGCCGTCGCTGTCGGCCACCCAGAGCTCGAGCCGGCTGGGGCGGACCAGCCGCTGCCCGAGCAGCCGCCGGTAGTCGGCGGTGTCGGCGGCGGTCTCGGGATACTGCGCGCGCCAGACGATGCTCCGGCCGTCCGGGGAAAAGAAGGCGCCGCCGTCGTAGCCCACCCGGTCGGTGACCCGGCGCACGTCCGAGCCGTCGGTGTTCATCGTGTAGAGGTCGATGTCGCCGTCGCGCGTGCTGGTGAAGATCACCCGGCGCCCGTCGGGAGAGACGGTGGCCTCCGCGTTGTACGCCCCGTTGCTGGTGAGCTTGCGCACGTCGCTCCCGTCGAGCCGCTGCGAGTAGATCTCGAAGTGCCCGAGCGGCCAGACGTAGCCGAGCGAATGGTCGGGCGGCACGGGGCAGTCGGCCGAATGCTCGTGCGACGAGCTGTAGAGGATGCGCCGGTCGCGGTCGTAGAAGTAGCCGCAGGTGGTGCGGCCCCTGCCGTTGGAGACGCGGCGGAGCCCGGTGCCGTCGACACCGATGACGTACTGCTGGTCGCAGCCGCGCGTGGCGTCCTCCTGGCGCTGGAAGACCAGCATGCGACCGTCGCTCGAGAAGTAGGCCTCGGCGTTGTTCCCCTCGAAGGTGAGCTGGCGGATGTTGGCCAGGTGGCGCTCGCCCGGGTAGTGGAGGGTGTCCGTGCCCCGGCCCGGACTGCTCGTGGCGGAGCTGCTCACCGAGGCGGTGGCGGTACTCCCGGTGGCCGGCTGGCGGCCGGCGCAGGCAGCGAGGGACGTCGAAGCGGCGATCGCGATGGCGAGGCGAGCGGAGCGGATGGGACTACCCTCGTTTCGGCTGGGACGCGACAAGGCCGCCCGGGGAACCTCGGTCCGGGCGGGGTGAGCCATACGACGGCAATATGGACGGGACAGTTTCCGGCGGCACGTCCGTACGACTACGGAGCGCGCGCGCCGGACGCGAGGGCTTCGAGCACCTCGGCGGCGTGGCCCTTGGGTTTCACCTTCTCGAAGACGTGCGCGATGCGCCCGGCGGGATCGATGATGAACGTGGTGCGGAGGATGCCCTGGTATTTCCGGCCGTACATCGATTTCTCGCCCCAGACACCGTAGGCCTCCGCCACCGCGTGGTCCTCGTCGGCCAGCAGCGGGAAGGGGAGCGAGTACTTGTCGCGGAACTTCTGGTGCGAGGCGACGCTGTCCGGTGAGACGCCCAGCACCACCGCGCCCCGCGCCTGCACGTCGGCCCAGCTGTCCCGGAACTCGCACGCCTGCGTGGTGCAGCCGCTGGTGTCGTCCTTCGGATAGAAGTAGAGCACCACCGGCCGCCCGCGGAGCGACGCGAGCGAGACGTCCTCACCCCGGTCCGACGGCAGGGTGAACCCGGGGGCCGCGTTCCCCGCCTCCGGCATGCTCACGGCTCGCGCCCGCGGTCGGCCAGCGGCGCCCGCACCCGCACGATGGGATAGGTCATCCCGGAGGCGAGCCCCGGGTCGAGGACGTTCCACGCCACGATGCCGTCCTCGCCCGCGGGCTCGAGGATGTAGGCCGCGAGCACGCCGAGCGGCTGGCTGGTGGACACGTACCACCAGGTGCCGGACGCGGAATCCGGGCCGGCGGACCAGCGCCCCTCCGCGCGCGCGAGGTTGTGGCCCTCGAACGCCCGCGGCGAGCGCGTCACGCTGTCGATGGTGAACGCCTCGCTCGGCGCCCTCCACCCGGCGCTGAGCCGCGTGACGATGACCCCGTGGCGGCGGAGCAGCCCGACCACGGCCTGCAGGCTGTCGGGCACCAGGTAGGCCGCCGGCAGCGCCTCGCTGCGCCGGGCCGTGTAGCGGTCCCACACCGGCATCCGGACCCGCTTGAACTCCCCGGTCCGCTTCCGCCGCGCGAAGCCGTGCGAGCCGTCGTTGTCGGAGTGGGTGATCTCGACGATCACGCGCTCCATCCGCGGCTGCGCGAGCCGCTCGCGCACGGCCACCGAGTCGGTCCGGCCGCGCCGGTCCACCAGCGGCAGCAGCACGTCCTTCCGCTCGGCCACGATGCCGAGGATCTCGCGGACGAAGTTGTACGTGGCCGAGACGCGGGTGGCGAAGGGATCGTTGCTGTACGCCTCGCTCAGGATCGCCATGCGGCCGCGGAGCGCGTGCCAGTTGACGCCGTAGCGCGCCTGGCCGCCATAGGTCTCCCAGCCCTGGGTGAGCGAATCGGGGTCCTGGTTCCGCAGGTTGCCGTACGGGAAGGTCTCCTGCTTGTGGCGCTGACGCATCCGCTTCTGCAGCTCGGGCATCAGCTCGTCCTGCACGTAGTCGTTGAGCGGGGTGCGGTTCGGGTTGAGTCCCGGCGACCAGGTGAGGGCGTAGCCGTGATAGCTGCCGTTGGTGGTGTGCAGGTCCACGAACAGGTGCGGCTGCCAGCGCCCGATCAGCTCGGCCGCCGCGCGGGTCTCCGGCGCCTCGAGCTTGACGTAGTCGCGGTTGAGGTCGAGGCCCTGCCCGTTGGCCCGGCGTCCCACGACGGTGGGGCCATTCTGGCCGGGGCGGTTCACGTCGCCCGGGGCCCACGCCTCGTTCCCGTCGGTGTTGTAGATGGGCACCACCAGGAGGATCACGCTGTCGAGCAGCGGGCGGAGCGGCCCGAGCGTCAGGTCGCGGAGGAGCATCTGCGCCGCTTCCTTCCCCTCGACCTCGCCGGCGTGGATGTTCGCCTGGATGTAGATGATGGGCTTCCCCGTGGCGTGCGCGGCTTCGGCGCCGGAGACGAGCGGGCGGGAGGCGAGCACGACCGGGATCTCGCGGCCCTCGGGGCTCCGCCCCAGCGTCCACTGCTTGATGCCGGCGCCGCGCGCCTCGAGCGAGTCGAGGAAGGCGAGCACGTCGGCGTGCGTGGAGGTCTCGGCCCAGGCGGTGCGCTCGGCGCGGGTGGTCTGGGCGGCGAGCGGGGCGGCGAGCGGGACGGCGAGCAGGAGCAGGGGAAGGATGCGCATGTGGGTCATGTGGGTAAGGTAAGCTCAGTGCGGTCGCTCGGCTGGCGGCACCACGATGCGGGTGCCGATGATGTCGGGGAACCCGTCCTCGATGGTGAACGTCGTCTCGGGAATCAGCACCCGGCGGCTGGGGGCCGAGACGACCAGCTCCGGGCCGCCGAACCGGGCCCAGGCGCGCCGCACTTCCGGCGCCTGCGTCACGGCACGCGGGTCCTCCGCGGCGTCGAGCAGCAGCGCCATCCGCCGCGCCTGGTCCGTCACGATCCCGGCGAGCGCGCGCACCATGGCGTAGCCCAGCACGTGCTGCTCGTCGGCCCGCGTCCGGGCCAGCCGCGCGCGCTTCTCCGCCTCGCCCATGCCCAGCAGCGGAAAGCGCTCGGCGAGCGGCGCGAGCAGGCGCTCGGTGCGCCACTCGGCGAGCCCTTCCGCCACGAAGGGGTCGGTAGCCGGGAAGGTCACCACGTCGCCGCCTCCGGGTCGGAGGTCCAGCCGCCGGAGCCGCTCGAAGGCGAGGTGCTGCCACTCGTGCACCACGGCGCCGAGCGCCAGCAGGGGCATGTACGCCGGATCGATGAGGATCGCGTCATGCGGCTCGAGGAACCCGTTGGTCGCTTCCTCCGACTGGCGCCTGACCGTCGTGAGCCGGAAGGTCTCCCCGTCCCCCTCGACGGAGGCGGCCTCGCCGTAGTCGGCGGGCGTGCGGCGCAGCGCCTCGAGCAGCGCCGGCGGGCCGTGCCGGCCCAGCCACTCGCGGGCCGACCAGTTGTCGGCCGTGACGATGCGCGCGAACAGCTGCGGCGGCACGCCGTAGCGCGGCACCGCCTGCGGATAGCCGAAGGTGCGCGAGACGATCGCGGGCACCTCGAGCGAGTCGGCGCCGGGCGCGCCCGAGCCGCGCCAGTCGGCGCGCATCCGCCCGGCGATGGACGCCGTCGCGCCCCCATCCCGGATCCACGGCGCCACGAGCAGGAAGCGCAGCGCGCCCGCATGCCAGGCGGCACCGGCATCGTAGCCGCGCAGCAGGAGGTCCACGGCCCGCGCGCTCGCGGGCGATGCCGCGCGCATCTGCTCGCGAAGTGTTTCCACGCCGGCAGTGTCCCGCGCGCCAAGCGCATGCAGCCGGTAGAGGGCGAGCGCGACCGATTCCGCACCGGCCTCCGCCTCGCGCGGCAGCCAGCCGATGGACGCGAGCGCGGGCACCGCCTGCGCCAGGCCGAGTGTCGGGGTGCCGGCGCGCGCGGCAGCGATCGCGGCATCGTGCACGTCGACGATCCACGTGCCCCGTGGCCGGAAGATGCGGTCGAATTCGGCGAGCACGGCGCCGGGCGGCATCTGCGCGCGCATCGAGACGAGCGTCCGCCGCGCGGCACCCGTGGCTTCGTCGCGCCGCGCGAGGCCCATGGCGCGGAGCGGCGACGTGGTGGTGAGCGCCTCGCCTTCGAGTGCCGCGACGCCGGCTGCCCGGGCCAGCGCCGCATATGCGGCGGGCTCGCCGGCCGCCACCTCGGCGCGTGCGGCGGCGACCCACGGCCCCGGCAGGCGCAGCTCCATGCCGCTCCGGCCGGCGATGACCTGGCGGAGGGTGAACCGGGGGAGCACCGGGTAGTACTCGGCGATGGGCGAGAGCGGCGCGGCGCTCCACGGGCGCGCGGTGCCCGAATCGGTGGCAGCGACGCCGCGCAGCGCGCCGCCGTTCAGCGCGCCGGTGAAGCGGAGGCGGCCGTCGGCATCGGCCGTGAAGGCCACGGCGCCGCCGTCGGCGCGGATGGAGGAGAGCTCGACCGGCACGTCGCTGTTCTGGAGCCAGATGGTGCCGCGGAGGCCGCCGCCCTCGGCGGCGAGCTTGAGCTCGCCGCGCAGCGAGCCGGTGGCGCCGCCCCCGAGGAGGACGGCCCAGCGCCCCTCAACCTGCGCGGCCGCGGGGGACGCGGCGGCGGACGCAAGCAGCGCCAGGGTGAGCCCAGCGCGGAACACTGACCGCTACTCTACCTCGGCGGCCGGCGCCGCCGCTTGTCCGGGACCGGGCGCCGGGGCCTGGCTGTCGCCCGGTGCCGCGGTCTGCTCGCCGGGGCGGACCGGTGTCCGATCGACGACCCTGGCCTGCACCGGCGCGCCTTCCTGGAGCATCGCCACGCCGCCGACGACCACCTGCTCGCCGGGCTCGATGCCGGCGCGCACCTCGACGAAGCCCGTGGTGCGGACGCCGAGCTCGACCTGCCGGCGGCCGGCCTTCCCGTCCTTCACCACCCACACGAAGTTCTGCCCCTGCAGCGGAATCACGGCGTCCTCCGGGATCACTACCGCGGAGGGCCGCACTTCGGTCGCCAGCCGCGCCTCGATGAACATGCCCGACTGGAGCTCGCGCGTGCCGTTGGGCACCACCGCCTTCACCATGATGGTGCGCCCGGGCATCTGCACCACCGGGTCCACGAAGTCCACGGTGCCCTCGAACTCGCGTCCGGGCAGCGCGGCCACGCGGAAGGCGACTTTCTGCCCGCGGCCGAGGGCCGCGGCATGGCGCTCGGGCACGGTGAAGACGGCGCGCTGCGGGTTCACCGTCTGCAGGGTGATGAGCGGCGTCTGCGTGGTGACGTAGTCGCCAATGCTCACCGAGCGCGCGCCGGCCACGCCGGCGAACGGCGCCCGCACCGTGGTGCGCGCCACCTGGACCCTGAGCAGCTGCGCCTGCGCTTCCGCCGAGCGCGCCGTGGCTTCGGCGCGCTCGAGCTCGGCCTGCGACGAGGCGCGCTGCTCGAGGAGGCCGCGCGTCCGGGTCAGGTTCTGCTGGGCGAGGTCGCGCTCGGCCTCCCAGCGCGCGAGCTGCGCCCGCAGCTCGGCGTCGTCGATCTTGAAGAGCGCCGCGCCCCGCGCCACCGCCGAGCCCTCGCGCACGTAGATCTGGGTGATGCGGCCGTCCACGTCGGGCCGGAGCTCGATCGACTGCATCGCCTCGATCTCGCCGGTGGCCGCGATGGCGTCGGTGACGGTGTCGGTCCGCGCCACGGCCACTTCGACCGGCATTGCGGGCATCCCGCCGCCGGGCCCGCCGCCGCCCGGGCCGCCCGCGGGTTCGGCATCGCCGCCGCACGCGGCGAGCGCCGCGGCGGCCAGGAGGAATCGCAGTTTCGGGGTCACTCGGATGTCCTGGTGAAGAGACGCCGGCCAAGGATCGCCTCGAGGCCCGCGAGGGCGAGGCGGGTGCCGTAACGGGCCTGGACCAGATCGGCCTCGGCCTGGGTGAGACCGACCTGCGCATCGAGCAGGTCGAGGATGGTGCTGGCGCCGGCGCGGTAGCGGCTCTCCTGCACCCGGTAGTTCTCGCGGGCGACAATGAGCCCCGTCTCCGACAGCCCGACCGACGCGGCCGCCGTCCGGTAGGCCTCGTACGCCTCGGTCACGTCGGCGCGCGCGCCGCGCTCGATGTCCTCGCGGACGGCGCGGGCCACGTCGCGGCCGGTGCGTGCGCGCGAGATGGCCAGCTCGCGGAGGCCGCCGTCCCACAGCGACCAGCTCACGCCGAGGGTGATGGACGAGACCTGCCGCGCGCTGGGAAAGAACTTCGAGTCGAACCGCTGGTGCGAGGCGCTGAGCCCGAGCTGGGGCAGGTACTCGCCCCTGGCACCGCGGAGGTCGGCGGCCGCGGCGCGCTCGTTGGCTCGGGCCAGCCGGTAGTCGGGCCCCTGCTCGAGCGCCGAGGCCACCGCCTCCTCGAGCGAGACGGGCAGCTCGGGCGGGCGGGCGGCGGTGTCGATCGGGGCGGCGTCCACCGGCCCGTCGGCGCCGACGCGGCGGCCGAGGTCGAGCCGCGCGACGCGGAGCGCCGCCGCCTGGCGCACCGAGTCGAGGCGCGCCCGGGACAGCTCGAGCACGAGCTGCAGGGAGTCGCTCTGCACCGAGGCGCCCGAGGCGACGCGCGCGCGCGCCACGACCAGCCCCTCCTCGGCGCGGCGCACGCGATCGGCCGCGATGCGCGCGAGCTCCTGCGCCGAGAGCGCGGCGTAGTACTCCGACTCGGCGAGGAAGGCGGCGGCGAAGCGCGAGCGCAGCTCGTCGGCGCGGGCACTCTCCACCACGGCGCCGGTGCGCGAGAGCTCGGCGAGCTTGCGCAGGCTGAACAGCTCGTACCGCGCATCCACGCGCGCCGTGACCGAGCTGCTCTGCGGCTCGCCGGTGCCGATGTTGAAGAACGCGCTGGAGTACTTGGACAGGTCGGTGCTCACCGTGACCGAGGGGAGCACGAACGCCAGCCGCGCGACGCGCCGCCCCCACACGGCGTTGTCCACCTGGCCCAGCGCCTGCACGTAGTCGGGGTCGAGCCGGGCGGAGCGCTCGATCGCCTCCGCGAGCGTCACGACCGGGAGCGCGTCCTGCGCGGCCGCGCGCACCGCGGCCCCGCCCGCCCCCGCCAGCACCACCAGGATGGCTGCTGCCCGAGCGATCATTCCGGGGCCTCCGCGGGCACCATGACATGCCCGTGGCGGCGCGCGCGGGCGCGTTCCAGGAGCCGGTCGAAGAGCAGGTAGACCACCGGGATCAGGAAGAGCGTGAGCGCGGTGGAGAAGAGCACGCCGCCCACGATCGCCTGGCCCAGCGGCCGGCGGCTCATCGAGCCGGCGCCGAGCCCCAGCATGATCGGCAGCGCGCCCATCACCGTGGCCACCGAGGTCATGAGGATCGGGCGGAGGCGGATCCGGCCCGCCTCGAGCACCGCGTCGATCGTCGACATCCCGCGCTCCTTGAGCTGGTTGGTGTACTCCACCAGCAGGATGGAGTTCTTGGTCACCAGCCCGATGAGCAGCACCATGCCGATCTGGCTGTACAGGTTGATCGTCGAGCCG